>JAPLSD010000823.1 GCA_026398835.1 Pseudomonas sp. | reverse complement strand
GCCGATGCCGGCGCCGCTCATGGCCAGCGCTAGTGGTCGGGTCACGACTCCGATTGGCAGCGCCGATGCGGCACCGCTTGGCAAGATGCCGACGCCCAGGCCGGCGGCCACCAGCGCCAACTGGGTGGTGAATTCGCCCATTTCCCGGGCAATCGTCAGGGTGATTTTGCGTCGGTGAAAACCCACCAGCATCTGGTCATACAGACCGGGGGCGAACTTACGCGCCAGTACCAGCAGCGGACACCCGGCCAGATCCTGAGGCTGTATACGACGCTTGGCGCACAGCGGGTTGTCTTGCGGCAGTGCCACCACCAGCGATTCCTCGAAGAGCATGCGCGTGTGCACGCCAGACACATTCAAGGGCAGGCGTACCAAACCAAAATCCAGGGCATTGTCCAGCAAGGCCCGGGCCTGCGGCAGCGAAGGCATGTCCTTGAGGTCCAGTTCGATACGCGGATAGCGCTGCTCCAGCGTACGCACAAGCACCGGCAACAATTGCGACAACGTTGAAGACACAAATGCCAGACGCAACACCCCGACCTCTCCGGCCGCGGCCTGCTGCAACACGTCGCGGGCGCGCCCGGCCTGGCGCAGGGTCGCCAGGGCCTCGGGCAGAAACAGCGCCCCCTCCTCGGTCAACTCGACCCGGTGCCGGTCACGCTCGAACAACTGCGCCCCGACATCTTCCTCTAGGGCACGTATTTGTGCACTCAAGGCCGGCTGGACAATGTGCAGGCGCACCGCCGCACGACCAAAGTGCAGCTCTTCGGCCAAGGCCGCAAAAGCCCGCAGATGTTTGAGTTCCACTTATCCTCCCGATTCGGTACAGCGTTTTTGGTGATCACGATCGGTGATCACGGCATCACCATAAACGATTGGCATGCCAGGGCGGTAGCGGTTGAAAGTGGCGTCATTGCCCCATTCATAAATCCAACACAGGGAGACACACATGATCGACAACTTTCGCCTGAACCGGCGTCGGGCGCTGATCACCGGCTCAGTGCGCGGCATTGGCCTGGCCCTGGCTCGTGGGCTGGCACAAGCGGGCGCTCAGGTGGTGCTCAATGGCCGCGATGCCGAACGCGCCCAAGGCGCCTGCGCGCTGTTACGCGATGAAGGCCTGGACGCCGAATACTCGGTGTTCGACGTGACCGACCACCAGGCCGTCGCAACGGCCGTCGATGCTCTGGAAAACCGCCTGGGTCCAATAGACATTCTGATCAACAACGCCGGGTTACAGCATCGTCAGGCGCTCCAGGACGTCAGTGCCGAAGACTGGCACCGCCTGATGAGCACCAACCTCGGTGGCGTATTCAATGTATCCAAGGCTGTGGCCCGACACATGATCGCTCGCCAGCGCGGCAAGATCATCAACATCGGCTCGGTGCAAAGCGAGTTGGCCCGCCCCTCTATCGCGCCCTACGCCGCCAGCAAGGGCGCCGTGCGCATGCTCACCCGTGGCATGTGTGCCGACTGGGCCGGCCATGGCCTACAGATCAACGCCCTGGCCCCCGGCTATTTCCAGACCGAGCTGAACCAGGCGCTGGTCGACGACCCGGCTTTCTCCGACTGGCTGGTGCAACGCACCCCCGCCGGGCGCTGGGGCAATGTCGAGGAACTGTGCGGTGCTGCAGTTTTCCTCGCCTCGTCAGCGTCCGACTTCGTTAACGGCCAGACCCTTTTCGTCGATGGTGGCTTGACCAGCGTCGTCTAACACTCGCGCCAAGGACTCCAACATGCCTCAATCCCTGCCAACCCTCTGCGGCTCAATCATGGGTTCGCCGTTTTCGCTCTCTGCAAAGATCCACAACGCTGCTTACGCGGCCTTGGGCCTGGACTATACCTTTGTATGTTTTGGCGTCGAAGATCCGGTTGCCGCCGTGGCGGCCATTCGCGCTCTGGGCGTGCGCGGCATGAACGTCTCCATGCCCTACAAAACTGCGGTGATGCCGCATCTGGATACGATCGACGAATCAGCCCAGGTGATTGGCGCGGTCAACACCATCAACAACGTCGACGGCGTACTGACCGGCTACAACACCGACTACCTGGGCGCGATACGCGCCCTGCAGGAAGTCACCGAACTGAGCGACAAGCGTATCGCCGTGATCGGTGCTGGCGGCGCTGCTCGTGCGGTGGTCTACGGTTGCCTGCAAGCGGCTGCCCAGGTCACGGTGTTCAACCGCAGTGTCGAACCCGGTGTAGCCCTGGTCGAGGATCTGGGTGCCCAGTGGGGCGGCAGCGTCGAGGCGTTCACAGCCAAGACCTTCGATATCGTAATCAACGCTACCTCCGTGGGCTTCAAGCAGCCGGACAGCAACCCGCTGGACGGCCGCCTGGCCAGCCACCTGATTGTCATGGATGTGGCGTTCATGCCGGTGCAGACCGCTTTGCTGCTGCAAGCCAAAGCTCTGGGTTGCAGCACCGTGGCCGGCACCCGCATGTTGGTACATCAAGCTTGTCGGCAAATCGAGTTGTACACCGGGAAAGATGCGCCCATCGACATCATGGAGCAGGCCATGCTCCAGGAAATACAGCGGTTGAAACTGTAAGCAACCCAGCTGCCTGTCAATAACAAGATGCCGTAAAGGCACCTGGAGGTACCAACATGACTCACGAACATTCTCCATCCGACATCGCCCTGATCCCCGACGCGCAAGAGCGCAAGAAAGACTTGCACCGTGCAGCCTGGGCCTGCTCCCTGGGCAGTGCCCTGGAGTACTACGACTTTGCCCTTTACACTCTGGCCTCGGCGCTGATCTTCGGGCCGCTGTT
>JAPLSD010000741.1 GCA_026398835.1 Pseudomonas sp. | reverse complement strand
CTACATCGGTAACTTCTACCCGCAAACGCTGTTCCTCACCGGTCCCAACCTGCCTCACAACTGGATCAGCCAGATTGCCGAGGACGAAGTGGTGCCCAAGCGCGACATGCTGGTGAATTTCACTGACGAGCTGTTCGAAAGCGGTCATCAAGTGTTCGCCGAGCTCAAGGCCCTCACGCCTTTGCTCGAACGCGCGCAATACGGGATTGAGTTCCGTTGCAAGCACACGATCCGCCAGGCGATGAGCCTGATGCAGCGCATCGCCGACTCCAAAGGGGTCACCCGACTCGGGCATTTTTTCATTCTGCTGGAACTGCTGGCTGCGACCGACGATTACCAATTGCTCTCGGGTGCGACGACTCCGCAACTGGCCGATGAGCACAATATCGACCGCACCAACCGCGCAGTGGATTACATTTTTGCCCATTACGGCCGCGAATTACCCCTCGAAGAAGTCGCCGAACATCTGGGCATGAAGCCTACCTATTTCTCCCGGGTGTTCAAGCAAGCCACCGGCCGCTGCTTTATCGAGTTCGTCAATCGCTTGCGTATCAGCAAGTCCTGCGAGCTGCTGGCTGACGGCGACAAACCGGTCACCGATGTGTGTTTCGAGTCGGGTTTCAACAATATTTCCAATTTCAATCGGCGTTTTCAGCAGCTCAAGGGCATGACGCCCACTCATTACCGGCGGCTAGCAGTGCAGCGGTTGACTGAGCAGAATCTGTAACTCCACCTCTGATGATCGTTGATATTTAGCTGAATCGTTTATCCCGATTTACCCCTGTCATTTTCCCCAGTGCAAAATAGTATCGATTCAAGTGTCATGGATGATTTGTCATCGCGCCGTTTGAGGGCTGTAATCAGCCCACATTCTTCCCTACCTGCGGAAGACATAAAAACAATAACTGTCCTTCTGCTGCCCACCGGGCGTAGAAGAGGAGTACGCGATGAAACCCTCTGTAAAAGCTCTGCTTGCCTGCACCTGCATGACCCTCAGCGGCGTCAGCCTTGGCGCACAAACCCTGACCATTGCCACGGTCAACAACAGCGACATGATCCGCATGCAAAAGCTCTCGAAAACCTTCGAAGCCGAGCACCCGGAAATCAAGCTCAATTGGGTGGTGCTGGAAGAAAACGTCCTGCGCCAACGCCTGACTACCGACATTGCCACCCAGGGCGGCCAGTTCGACGTTCTGACCATTGGCATGTACGAAGCCGCACTCTGGGGCGCCAAGGGTTGGCTGGAGCCGATGAAAGACCTGCCCGCTTCCTACGATCTCAACGATGTATTCCCTTCGGTGCGTGAAGGCCTGTCGGTCAAGGGCACGCTCTACGCCCTGCCGTTCTACGCCGAAAGCTCCATGACCTACTACCGCACCGACCTGTTCAAGGACGCCGGGCTGACGATGCCCGAGCACCCGACCTGGGAACAGATCGGCGAGTTCGCTGCCAAGCTAAACAAGCCCGAGCAGGATCAATACGGTATCTGCCTGCGTGGCAAGGCTGGTTGGGGCGAGAACATCGCGCTGATCTCCACCATCGCCAATGCCTATGGCGCGCGCTGGTTCGATGAGAAATGGCAACCGGAATTCAATGGTCCTGAATGGAAAAACGCGCTGAATTTCTACGTCGACACCCTGAAGAAATCCGGCCCGCCGGGCGCCTCCAGCAACGGTTTCAACGAAAATCTCGCGCTGTTCAACAGCGGCAAGTGCGCCATCTGGATCGATGCCACCGTGGCCGGTTCCTTCGTCACCGACAAGAGCCAAAGCAAGGTCAGTGAACAGGCTGGTTTCGCTTACGCCCCCCATCAAGTGAGCGACAAGAGT
>JAPLSD010000067.1 GCA_026398835.1 Pseudomonas sp. | reverse complement strand
ACTGACAAATACTGACCAACCCATTAGGCTGCCGGGATTACTTCTGGCCTGGAATATCCGATGCCCCCTGTCTACCGCTTGGCACTGCCCGCATTGTGCCTGTCGCTGATCCTGCCTTGTGTCTTTTCAGTCGAGGCCGCCAATCCTCCCGGCGCCACGGAAAAAACCGCAGTAGAAAAACCGGTAGAGCGCCAACCGCTGCTTGAGCGTAGTCAGGAAGAAGCAACGGCCCTTGAGCGACAAATCCCGCAGCAGGAACAGCAGCAGTTGCAGGCTGGCAGCGACAGCTTCCTCGCACTCTGGAAACCGGCCAATGCCAGCGATCCCAGTGGAGCGGTGATTATCATCCCCGGCGCCGGCGAAACAGCTGACTGGCCTCAAGCAATCAGTCCATTGCGCCGAAAATTGCCGGACGCCAACTGGGGCAGCCTGAGTATTACCCTGCCTGACCTGCAAAGCGACGCCAGTCAGCCGCGCATTGTCGAAGTCGCACCTGCACCTGTCCCCGTCGACACTAGCAGCAAAAATGCCAGCACTGCGGCACCCAAACCCATCGAACAAGCGGCAGGCGGTGAAGCTGACGTCGCTGAGCGTACTGTCGCCGAAAGCTCTGAGGAGCAAATAAAGGCTAATGCCGAGCGAATCTTCGCCCGAATCGATGCTGCAATTGCCTTTGCCCAACAGCAGAACGCTCGCAGCATCGTCCTGTTGGGACATGGCACGGGGGCTTATTGGGCTGCGCGCTATCTGAGTGAGAAGCAGCCCTCGCACATAGAGAAGTTCGTGATGGTCGCCGCGCAAACGCCACTCAACGGCAAACCTGAGCTGGCACAACTGACACCGACGCTGAAAGTGGCCACCGCCGACTTCTTCTATATAGATAAAGTGCTGGTGCGTAACGCCGCCCTGGAACGTCAGCAGGCGAGCAAACGTTTGAAGAGCGCAACCTTCACTCAGGTTTCTTTGAAGGCTTTGCCCGGAAACAGCGCCGCAGAACAAGAGCAGCTATTTCGGCGTGTTCGCGGCTGGTTAAGCCCGCAGAACACTGGCAGCTGAGAAATCTCATTCGCGGGCAAGCCCGCGAAGACGGCTGAGGCGCCAACAGATATCCAACCGTCTAGCGAAAATCCCTACGCTCACGAATCAACGTATAAGCATTGTGCAGCTCGCGAGTCTTCTCGGTCGCCTCACGCACCTGAGCCGGATTCGCGCCACTGCCGGCAATCTTGTCCGGGTGATGGCGACTGAGCAGGCGCCGGTACGCACGTTTGATCTGCGCCGGCTCACTGGTGACCGTCACACCCAGCACTCGCAAGGCCTCTTGATAAGCCCCACCGCTGTTGGTCAGTGGCTTTTTATGCGGCTCGTAGTCGCTGGCCAGCATGTGTACCTGCTGAGGTGTCCAGCCCAGCCATTTACCCCATTGCATGATCAGCTCACGCTCGGCGCTGCTCGCTCGACCATCGGCCCAGAC
This sequence comes from Pseudomonas sp., assembly GCA_026398835.1. Classification (GTDB taxonomy): domain Bacteria; phylum Pseudomonadota; class Gammaproteobacteria; order Pseudomonadales; family Pseudomonadaceae; genus Aquipseudomonas. Next base: position 11,388 of record JAPLSD010000067.1, on the reverse strand, counting down.
CATCCGCCAGCAGGCGCGTAAGACGCCCTCTGCCGCATGCGGCTGCGCGCTCAAGCGCAGCAGATAGCCGCGCAAGCGATCACGCCCGGACTTGCCCCGATTGAACGCAGCGATTGCCCGCTTTTGCGCCGGCTCACTCATATCGAGTGAACGCATCTCCTGGCGAGCTTGCTGGATATGGCCATCGACCACCTGGCCATCACTCTTGGCCAATCTCCCCAGCAATACGAACAACAGTTCATCGTTGCGTAGCGCCGGGCGCCCGCCCAGACGTTCGCGCAAATGCGCCCAGCTGTGCAATTGCATGCGCCGGTCCAGCGCCTGCCCCAACAATGCGCCGAGCATGGCCCCCGGAATGCTGGCTATGGCAAAGCCCGCTCCGGCTCCGATCAGAGTCCCTGGCCACAACATATCAGCGGCTCGCTTCTAGCAGATGTTCGACTTCGGCCAGTCGCTCATGGGTGCCGACATCGACCCACTGTCCTTGCAGATGCTCGCCGCTCACCTGTCCTTCGGCCATCGCTTTGCGCAACAACGGCGCAAGCTTGAAAGCGCCTGCGATGCAGCCTGCGAACAATGCTGGATGCAGAACAGCGATGCCGCTGTAGGTGAATGTTTGCAAACCCGATTCTCCATTCCGCACCTGAGCATCAACCAGCGTGAAATCTCCGGCCGTGTGATGCACCGGGTTGTCGACCATCACCAGATGAGCAAGGCCGGCGATCGGTTGGCGCAAAGCCGAGAAGTCGTAATCGGTCCAGATATCGCCGTTGACCACCAGGAACGGCTCATCACCCAGCAACGGTAATGCCTGGAAAATACCGCCGCCGGTTTCCAGCGGCTCACCTTCCGACGAATACTGGATGTTCACCCCGAACTGCGAGCCATCACCCAGATAATCCTCGATCTGCTGGCCAAGCCAGGCGTGATTGATGACGATCTCGGTAAACCCTGCCGCTGCCAGCGCTTGAATGTGGTACTCGATCAATGGCACACCAGCGGCACGAATCAATGGTTTGGGCGTCGTCAGCGTCAGTGGACGCATACGCTCACCTTTGCCGGCCGCGAGAATCATTGCCTTCATACGGGCGCTCCAACCAGCTGGCGAAGGCTCACCAACAGCTCACCCAATTCAGCCAGCTCTGGCCGACGGGCCAACACTGCTTCTATATAGGCAAAGAAACGCGGCACGTCACCGAGATAACGCGGCTTACCATCGCGATGGCAAATGCGGGCAAAGATCCCGATCACTTTCAAATGCCGCTGCACGCCCATCAAATCGCTGGCACGCAGGAAGTCTTCAAAATCCGGTTGCACAGGGATTCCTGACTTGCCGGCCTGAAGCCAGTAATCTTCCAGCCAACCACGTACGCGAGCGTCAGGCCAACTGAGGAATGCATCCTTGAACAGGCAGGTCACGTCATAAGTGACCGGACCGTAGACCGCGTCCTGGAAGTCCAGCACGCCCGGGTTCGGCTCGCTCAACATCAGGTTGCGCGGCATGTAGTCTCGATGCACCAGCACCTTGGGTTGGGCCAGGGCGCTGTCGATCAACAGATCGCTGACCCGCTGCCAGAGCGCCAGTTGCTTCGGGTCAAACGTGATACCCAGTTCACGCCCCACGTACCACTCGGGGAAGAGTTCCAGTTCGCGGCGCAGTAACGCCACGTCATAACTGGGCAGAGGAGCGTCCATCGGCAACTGCTGGAAGGCCAGCAAGGCTTGCAACGCATCCTTGAACAAATCGTCGGCATTTTCGCCGTCGATCACGTCCAGATAGGTCTTGTTACCCAGGTCATTGAGCAAAAGAAAGCCGCGCTCGAGGTCCTCGGCATAAATTATCGGCACATTTATTCCGGACTTCGCCAGTAACTCCGCGATATCAACGAAGGGTTTGCAGTTTTCCTGTGGCGGTGGAGCGTCCATCACCACGAAACTGCGACCCTCCCCTTCCCAGCGGAAATACCGTCGAAAACTGGCATCACTGCTGGCCGCAGTCAACGTAGCCGGGGGTACGGCGCCCCAGCCCTGCGCTGTAAATAGAATCGTCAATTGCTCATCGAGCCAAACTTTCAGGTGTTGCAAGCGTACATCTTGGTCAGGCATTGCAAGGGTCTCCGACGGCGCTAGCCGTCAAGCGGGTCATGCTTTATTATCCAGCATCTTTTTCAGACCATCGAGAGGCGTGCGGCCCACACCGCGGGCAGATGGCACGCAGGAAGCCCGGACTAATAAGATGGCATTGAAATCCCCCGCGTTTCGTAAAAAATTTCCGTTGTTGGTTACCGGCAGTTTGCTGGCCCTGCAACCTTTAGCCACTCAGTTCGCGGTCGCTGCGGAACAGTATGACTGCTCAGTCTCTGCTTCGGGTGCCTGGGACTGTGCGCCGAAAGCCAACGCTGCTCAATTGCCTCCACGTCCAGCGCATAACGCAGAAGCGGTCAGTCCGAACAACGAGACCCCGGTAGAAAGCGGCGCCAGCGACGAAACCGTCGCCAAACCCACACTGGTCACCGAAGCCAAGGGCCGTGGTCTGAAATCGCGCAGTGCCGACTACAGTCACCTCGACTGGGTGCCCCGTGACAAGCTCACTGCTGCCCAATTGGCCGAAGCCGGTCCTTACTGCTCTGGCTCCTATATCGAACCTATTCGTCCTGGCATGAATGACAAGACGAATAAAAGTGACGCTCCGACCTTTCTCGGCGCCAAAGCGTCGCGTTACGATCAAGAACAACAAGTCGCTACCCTGGCCGGTGACGTGGTCATGCGTCAGGGCAGCATGCAGGTCGAGGCCGACGAGGCCAGTCTGTATCAAGCCGAGAACCGTGGGGAGCTGAGCGGCAACGTTCGCGTCCGCGATAATGGCGCGCTGATCGTCGGCGACCACGCCGATGTGCAGCTCGATACCGGCGAAGCCAAGGTCGACAACGCTGAGTACGTGATGCACAAGTCGCGCATACGCGGTAACGCGCTGTACGCCAAACGTGCCGAAAACGCCATCATCCGTCTCAAGGATGGTACGTACACCACGTGCGAACCGAACAGCAACGCCTGGCAACTCAAGGGTAACAACATCACCTTGAACCCGGCGACCGGCTTCGGTACCGCGACCAACGTGACGCTACGGGTCAAAGACATTCCGGTGCTCTACACCCCGTACATCTATTTCCCGATCGATGACCGTCGCCAGTCCGGCTTCCTGCCGCCGACTATCGGCGCCGGCAGCGATACCGGCCTCTTGCTGGTCACCCCGTACTACTTCAACATAGCGCCCAACTACGACGCCACGTTGTATCCGCGCTACATGAGCAAGCACGGGCTGTTGATGGAAGGCGAATTCCGCTACCTGACCAAGAGCAGCCAAGGTCAGTTTGGTGGCGCTTACCTCAACGACGAGAGTAACGACCGCAATCTGCAGTCCGACGCCGAGAAAACCCGCTACATGCTCAACTGGCAGCACAAGGGCGGGCTTGATTCGCGCGTGCTGACCCAGGTTGATTACACCAAAATCAGCGATCCATATTACTTCCAGGATCTTCAAACTGATCAGATCGGCGTCAAAAGCAGAGACTTTGTAAATCAGCAAGGTTCCGTCACTTATCGTGGCGACACCTACGCTGCGCGAATCAATGCCCAGGCTTATCAGCTGGCGACTGTCGCGAATATCACGCCGTATGACCGCTTGCCGCAAATCACCTTCGATGGTGCGCTGCCGTATCATCCAGGCGGGCTGGATTTCGCGTACAACACTGAACTCGTGCGCTTTGATCGGGATCTGAAAACCGGCAACTATTTTGACCAGGACGGTGTCTCATCACCGCGTCTAGATACCAACGTTCAGGGCCTGGCACGTGCCAACGGCGATCGCCTCGATCTCGCTCCGGTTGTCAGCCTGCCGCTCAACTGGACGTATGGCTTCCTGAAGCCATCGCTCAAGTACAAGTACACCCAGTACGATCTGTCTCTCGACGGAACAGGCAAGAGCCAGATCGCCGCGCAGAGTGCCGCCGCTGACAACCTCAATGGCACCTTCAGCCGCAATCAAAACCGCGCTGTGCCTATCGCAAGCATCGACAGTGGCTTGTACTTCGACCGCAACACCCAATGGTTTGGCAAGAACTACCGCCAGACTCTTGAGCCGCGCCTGTTCTATCTCTATGTACCTGAGAAAGATCAGTCCGACATCCCGGTCTTTGACACTAGCGAGTACACGTTCAACTACGCGTCGCTGTTCCGCGACAACCGCTTCTCCGGTTCCGACCGTGTCGGTGACGAAAACAAACTGTCGCTGGGCGTGACCAACCGCTGGATCGAAGACAACGGCTTTGAGCGTCAGCGCATCAGCGTTGGCCAGGCCATGTACTTCAAGGATCGCGAAGTTCAATTGCCGGGCATCGATGCGGCGACCCGTCAGGATGCACATGCCAACGTTTCGCCTTACGCGCTTGAGTATGAATATCGCTTCAACCGCGACTGGCGTACGACTGCCGACTACAACTGGGACCCGGACAGCCACAAGCCTCGTTCCGGCAGCGCAATGTTCCACTACCAGCCGGAAGACAATCCGAACAAAGTCATCAACGCCGGTTATCGCTATCGCAATGACCAGATCCGTTATGACCAGACCACCGGTCAGTGGACGGTGGGTGGCGGCGACTACGGCACTCCGGGCACTCCGGGTTTCGTGAAGGACTACTACAAGATCGAGCAGCATGACTTCTCGGTGATGTGGCCGATCGTGCCACAATGGAATGCCATCAGCCGCTGGCAGTACGACTACAACCGCAACCGCACTCTGGAAGCCTTCGGTGGTTTCGAGTACGACAACTGCTGCTGGAAACTGCGCCTGATCAATCGCTACTGGGTCGCGTATGACGAGTTTAGCCAAGAGGCGCCGCAAAACGAAAAAGGCGACCATGGCATCTTCCTCCAAATTGTTCTGAAGGGACTCGGCGGCCTTACCGGCGCCAAAGTAGAGAGCTTCCTCGACAAAGGCATTCAAGGTTATCGTGAACGTGAAGACAAAGCTTTCTGATCGTCTGCGCCCGCTGATGCTGGGCGCATTGTTCCTGGGTACCGCAGCCAACGCTGCGGTCCAGTCCATCGACAAAGTGGTAGCCATCGTCGACAACGACGTGGTCATGCAGAGCCAACTAGACCAACGGGTTCATGAAGTTCAGCAGACCATCGCCAAACGCGGCGGCGGCGTACCGCCAACCAGCGTACTGGACCAGCAGGTGCTTGAGCGCCTGATCGTCGAGAATCTGCAACTGCAGATCGGCGAACGTTCCGGCATCCGCATCACCGATGAGGAGCTGAACCAGGCGATCGGCACCATTGCCCAGCGCAACAAAATGAGCGTGGACCAGTTCCGCGCCGCCCTGACTCACGATGGCCTGTCTTATGAAGACGCTCGTGATCAGGTTCGTCGCGAGATGATCATTAGCCGTGTACGTCAGCGCCGTGTGGCTGAGCGTGTTCAGGTATCGGAGCAGGAAGTGAAAAACTTCCTCGCCTCGGACCTGGGCAAGATGCAGCTGTCAGAAGAGTTTCGTCTGGCTAACATCCTGATTCCGACACCGGAAAGCGCCAACTCTGCAACCATTCAGAATGCCGGGCGTCAGGCTGCCGATGTTTATCAGCAACTCAAGCAAGGCGCTGACTTCGGTCAACTGGCAATCGCCAAATCCGCTAGTGAGACCGCGCTGGAAGGCGGCGACATGGGCTGGCGTAAAGCCGCGCAACTGCCACCACCGTTCGATCGCATGCTGAGTTCGATGTCGGTTGGCGATATCACCGAGCCGATGCGCACACCGGGCGGCTTCATCATTCTGAAGATCCTGGAAAAACGCGGCGGCCAGACTCAGGTGCGTGACGAAGTACATGTACGTCACATCCTGATCAAGCCAAGCGAAATTCGTAGCGAAGAAGAAACCAAGCGCCTGGCTCAGAAACTCTACGACCGGATTGAAGCCGGCGAAGACTTTGCCGAGCTGGCGAAAAGCTATTCGGAAGATCCGGGTTCCGCGCTTAACGGCGGCGACCTGAACTGGGTTGACCCGAACTCCCTGGTGCCTGAGTTCCGCGAAGTGATGGCCAAAGCCCCTCAGGGTCAGCTGTCCAAACCGTTCAAGACCCAATACGGCTGGCACGTACTGGAAGTCCTTGGCCGTCGCGCCACCGACAGCACCAGCCAGGCTCGTGAACAGCAAGCGATGACCGTACTGCGTAACCGCAAATACGACGAAGAGCTGCAAACCTGGCTGCGTCAGATCCGTGACGAAGCCTACGTTGAAATCAAGCTCCCTGGCGCTGACCAGGCGCCGAAGTGAACCCCAAACGTTTCGCGCTGACACCCGGCGAGCCGGCCGGCATAGGTCCTGACCTGTGCCTGCTACTCGCCTCGCAACCCCAGCCACATCCCCTGATTGCCATTACCAACCGCGACCTGCTCCTTGAGCGGGCCGCGCAGTTGGGCGTGGTTGTCGACCTGCTGTCGGTCACACCGGATCGCTGGCCGGATCAACCCGCTCCAGCCAACAGCCTGTATGTCTGGGACACCCCACTGCAGAGCAAGGTCATTGCCGGTCAGCTGGACAAGTCCAATGCGTTGTTTGTACTGGAAACCCTGACTCGAGCCGGCCAAGGCTGTCTGGACGGGCATTTCGCCGGGATGATCACCGCCCCTGTGCACAAGGGTGTGATCAACGAGGCCGGCATCGCCTTTTCCGGGCATACCGAATTTCTCGCCGACCTGACGCATACCCAGCAAGTGGTCATGATGCTCGCCACTCGCGGCCTGCGCGTCGCGCTGGTCACCACTCACCTGCCCTTGCGACAGATTGCCGATGCGATCACCCCGGAACGCCTGGAGCGAGTGACGCGGATCCTGCACGCCGACCTGCAACAAAAATTCGGCATTGCCCAACCGCGCATTCTGGTCTGCGGGCTCAACCCCCATGCCGGCGAAGGCGGACATCTGGGCCATGAAGAAATCGACATTATCGAACCCACCTTAGAGCGTCTGCGCAGTGAGGGCATGGATCTACGCGGCCCCCTGCCTGCCGACACTCTGTTTACCCCCAAATATCTGGAGCACTGCGACGCAGTGCTGGCGATGTACCACGACCAGGGCTTGCCCGTACTCAAGTACAAAGGTTTCGGTGCCGCAGTCAACGTGACCCTCGGCTTGCCGATCATCCGCACCTCAGTCGACCATGGCACCGCCCTGGATCTGGCCGGCAGCGGAAAAATCGACACCGGCAGCCTGCAAGTCGCCTTGGAAACCGCCTACCAGATGGCCGAGACCCGCTTATGACCGAGCATTACCAACACCGGGCGCGCAAGCGCTTCGGCCAGAACTTCCTGCACGATGCCGGCGTGATCGACCGCATCCTGCGCGCCATTCACGCCCGCCCTGAAGACCGCTTGCTGGAAATCGGCCCGGGCCAGGGTGCGCTGACCGAAGGCCTGCTCAACAGCGGCGCGCAACTGGATGTGGTTGAACTGGACAAGGACCTGATCCCGATCCTCAATCAGCAGTTCGCCGGCAAAAGCAATTTCAACCTGCATCAAGGCGACGCTCTGAAGTTTGACTTCACCAGCCTCAATCCCGCGCCGAACAGCCTGCGAGTGGTCGGCAACCTGCCGTACAACATCTCCACCCCGCTGATCTTCCACCTGCTGCGAAACGCCGGTTTGATCCGCGACATGCACTTCATGCTGCAAAAGGAAGTGGTCGAACGTCTGGCAGCGGGTCCTGGCGGCGGTGATTGGGGCCGTCTGTCGATCATGGTTCAGTACCACTGCCGGGTCGAACACCTGTTCAATGTCGGCCCGGGTGCGTTTAATCCCCCACCAAAAGTCGATTCGGCGATTGTCCGCCTGGTGCCGCATGCCGTGCTGCCGCACCCGGCCAAGGATCATCGCCTGCTGGAACGTGTCGTTCGCGAAGCCTTTAACCAACGCCGCAAAACCCTTCGTAACACACTCAAAGCCTTGCTCAGCAACGCCGAGATCGAAGCCGCCGGTGTCGATGGCAGCCTGCGTCCGGAACAGCTCGACCTGGCCGCGTTTGTCCGCCTGGCCGACAAGCTCGGCGAGCAAGTCGCCGAGATCTCCAGCGCCAGCTGACACGCCATGATCGTTATCGGGTAAGACACCAGACGCCATGTCTGGTTTACTACCCGATACTTGGCCTAGACTGATCCCATCAGTTATGTCCCGCGCTCCGCTTTGCTTTTAAGGCCTTTTGCATGTCCGATCCTCGTTATCAGATCGACGTCAGCGTCGTCACCCGCTTTCTGGCAGAACAATCGCAACCCGAGCAAAATCGATTTGCCTTCGCCTACACCATTACCATCCAGAATAATGGCCAGATGCCTGCAACATTGCTCTCGCGGCACTGGGTCATTACCGATGGCGATGGGCATGTCGAGGAGGTCCGTGGTGCTGGCGTAGTCGGCGAACAACCGTTGATTGAGGTTGGCAAAAGCCATACCTATAGCAGCGGCACTGTGATGACCAGCCGAGTTGGCACCATGCAGGGTAGCTACCAAATGCTCGCCAAAGACGGTAAACGCTTCGACGCCATCATCGCGCCCTTCCGCCTTGCGGTGCCCGGAGCCCTGCACTGATGGCAGTGTATGCCGTCGGCGACCTGCAAGGCTGCCTCGAACCGCTGCAATGCCTGCTCAAGCAGGTTGCCTTCGATCCTGCCAAGGATCGCCTCTGGCTGGTGGGTGACCTGGTCAACCGTGGTCCACAGTCGCTGGAAACCCTGCGTTTTCTTTACAGCATCCGCGAATCGCTGGTGTGCGTTCTGGGCAACCATGATCTGCACCTGCTGGCAGTCGGGCAAAATATCGAGCGCTTGAAGAAAGCCGATACCTTGCGCGAGATCCTCGAAGCACCGGATCGCAACGAGCTACTTGAATGGCTGCGCCAGCAAAAGCTGATGCACTACGACGAACAGCGCGAGATAGTATTGGTCCACGCAGGCATACCGCCGCAATGGACGCTAAAGAAAGCCTTGAAGTGCGCCGCCGAAGTCGAAGAGGCGTTACATGACGACAACCTCTTTGCCCCTTACCTCGATGGTATGTACGGCAATGAGCCCTTGAAATGGGACAGCGACCTCAAAGGTACCGCTCGCCTACGGGTGATCACCAACTATTTCACTCGCATGCGCTTTTGCACCAGCGAGGGCAAACTCGACCTCAAAGGCAAGGATGGCGTAGATACCGCGCCCCCCGGTTATGCACCGTGGTTCCAGCACAAGGAACGCAAGACCAAAGGCCTGAAGACGGCCACTGGGCAGCCCTTGAAGGCCAATGCAACGAGCCGGGCATCTTTGCCCTCGACACTGGCTGTGTCTGGGGTGGCGCCCTGACGTTGTTGAATGTCGACACCGGCGAACGCCTGCAGTGCAAGTGCGATGCCCAGGGCCACGTCAAGCCGCACGTCGCCCCCTCTGCCCCCGAACAATTGCCAGCCACCGCAAAGCGCTGAAGGGCGCTTTCAGCCAAGCCAGGAGCCCGCCATGAGCGAATTCAAACGCATTCCCCCCGAGCAAGCCCATGCCCTGCGTGAGCAAGGTGCGGTCGTGGTCGACATTCGCGACCCACAGACCTATGCCGCCAATCACATCAGTGGCTCACAACACCTGGACAACCACTCCATTCCCGACTTTATCCGCAACGCGGACCTGGATGCGCCATTGGTCGTGGTCTGCTACCACGGCAATTCCAGCCAAAGTGCTGCGACATACCTGATTAGCCAAGGCTTCTCCGACGTTTACAGCCTGGACGGCGGCTTTGAGTTATGGCGTGCGACTTACCCGTCGGAAACCGCGCAAAGCGTTCCCGAATAATTTTATTCTAGAGCTCCAGCCCATGCCCCCCGTGGGCTGTAGCCATGACTGACGAACGGTCAGCCAGAACTAATTGCGCATTGCGCCTTGACCTCTCGGATTCCGAACTATCCTTACCAACAGGCCATCCAAATCAGGGGAGAGCCGGTACACCGGCGGGCGGGTCATCGGTATTAACTTTCAAGGTCAATAGCTTTGAAAGTGTTCTGGGGGGTACATAGCAACTGGATTTCAGTTGCACCAGCACTCGACTGACTGATCCGGCGTCGGCTCCACGTATCGAGCGAGGTGACGTCATGAGTATTTTTAGCCACTTCCAACAACGTTTCGAGTCCACACGCCAGGAAGAACTCACGCTGCAAGAGTATCTGGAGCTGTGCAAAAAGGATCGCAGCGCCTACGCCTCTTCAGCCGAACGCTTGCTATTGGCAATCGGCGAACCGGAATTGTTGGATACTTCCGCCAACTCGCGACTGTCGCGAATATTTTCCAACAAGGTGATCCGCCGCTATCCGGCCTTTGAAGACTTCCATGGCATGGAAGAATGCATCGACCAGATCGTCTCGTATTTCCGTCACGCCGCTCAGGGCCTGGAAGAGAAGAAACAGATCCTCTATCTGCTTGGCCCGGTCGGTGGTGGTAAATCGTCCCTGGCCGAGAAGCTGAAACAGTTAATAGAGAAAGTACCCTTTTACGCCATCAAGGGCTCACCTGTTTTCGAGTCACCTCTTGGGTTGTTCAACGCCACAGAAGATGGCCAGATCCTCGAAGAAGACTTCGGTATTCCGCGGCGATATCTGAGCACCATCATGTCGCCTTGGGCCACCAAACGCCTGGCCGAATTTGGCGGCGATATCAGTCAGTTCAGGGTGGTCAAGCTCTACCCATCGATCCTCAATCAGATCGCTGTCGCCAAGACCGAGCCTGGGGATGAAAACAACCAGGACATTTCTGCTCTGGTGGGTAAGGTCGATATCCGCAAACTGGAAGAATTCCCGCAGAACGACGCCGACGCCTACAGCTACTCAGGTGCTCTGTGCCGGTCCAACCAGGGCCTGATGGAGTTTGTCGAAATGTTCAAGGCACCGATCAAGGTGCTGCACCCATTGCTGACGGCCACTCAGGAAGGCAACTACAACAGTACCGAAGGCCTGGGGGCCATTCCGTTTACCGGTATCTTGCTGGCCCACTCCAACGAATCGGAATGGCACACCTTCCGTAACAACAAAAACAACGAAGCGTTCATCGACCGGATCTACATCGTCAAAGTGCCGTATTGCCTGCGCGTCAGCGACGAAGTGAAAATCTACGACAAGTTGCTGTTCAACAGCTCTCTGGCCAAAGCCCATTGCGCACCCGACACCCTGAAGATGCTTGCCCAGTTCACCGTACTCTCGCGCCTCAAAGAGCCGGAGAACTCGAATATCTACTCGAAAATGCGCGTGTATGACGGCGAAAACCTCAAAGATACCGATCCGAAAGCCAAATCGATTCAGGAATACCGCGATAACGCCGGT
>JAPLSD010000101.1 GCA_026398835.1 Pseudomonas sp. | reverse complement strand
GCTCAAGGCGCCGCCCAGGGCCGCGAGGTTTTGCGCGCCGTAATAACTGCCGCGTAACTCCTCGGGGGCGAGGGTATCGATGAAGAGAAACTCCGCGGGGTAAATGATCATCTCGCCAAGGGTGAAGACAAACATCGCCAGACACCACGTGCGCAGCGGCCAACGTGCTGATATCACGACCGCCGCACATGTCCTTCAAGAAACCGCACAGGGAAACCTGGATGTCTTCCACCTGATCAGCGCCCACCTGCAACTGCTCAAGCAGTCTGCCGGCTTGGTAATCGCTCACAGTGCGGCGGAGTTGTCGCAGGGTTTGGCGTTTATAGCGCCTGCCACGGAGTGACGAACACTTTTCCAAGTGTTCGGCGGACAAGTAAAACAGCACCTCTGTTTCACCTGAAGTGTTGGCCGATATCTGCGTGAGATCTTTAAACGAAAGAGGGGGGGCAATACGGTGAAAGTTCAGGGCGCAAGCTTAAGCAAGCGCCCTGACGATGTGCAACCCGTTCAGGGCTGCACGGGTACCAGATGCAGCAGGACGTAGTCGTTCTTGTCGAAGTTCCCGTTCAGCACCGGTTGCAATGTCGCCAACCGAGAGCCTTTCAGGGCTTCGTAATCGCTTTTGTCCATCACCAGCCACGCAGGGCCTTTCAGGTTTTCCAGTTCTTGCACTGAATGAGTGAAGACCGGGAACAGGTCATGCTCGACATTGACCATGAACTTGATGGCCTTGGCGTCTTTGCCCATGGCGTGCAGCACCACGGGCGCGGGGTCTTTCTGGATCAGCTCAACGGCTGCACGACTGAACGTGCGGGTGTCGAAGAGCGTACGCTCCACCGGTTCAAACACCAGAATATAGGTCGACCACAGCGCCAGCACTGCCGCGAACGCCAGGCCCACCGCACGCACACGTGGCTTGAACAACAGCCCCAGTGCGATCACCTGCAACACACCAAGTATCACCATCACCGCCGTCACCGAGCTGAGATGCTCCGGAAAACGTCGCTTGGCCACCACCAACCCAACGATCAGCAGGCCAGGCATCAGTAGGAACAGGCCCTGCATCAGACCGCGTAGCCACTGGAAAACCCGCCCCTGCGCGCCCTGAAACGGGTACGCCGCGATAATCGCCGCCATCGGTAGCATCGGCAGCATGTAACGGGCTTTTTTCGCCATTGGAATCGACAGGCCAATCATCACGATCAGCCCGGCAGCGGCGCACAGGGTCAGCAAACGCAATGCCGGCCCGCGATCCTTGCGGCCAGCCAGCAAGACTGCGGCCAGCACCACTACTGCCAAGGGGTACGCCAGCGCATAGTTACCCAGCGAGCTGCTGAAGTAATACAGCACGCCGCTCGCGCCTTCGCGGCCGTCCATGCGCCCCATGAACTGCATGCGGATCACGTCTTGCACGAAGGTCGGGCCGCCACTGACATTCGCCAGCCACAGCAACAAGCCGATACCGGCCGCCAGCAGCACCGCCGCCAGCAAGCCGACAGTGATCATCCGGCGCCACTGGCCATTGAGCAGGTAATAACTGCACAGCACACCGGTAGGCACCACCAGACCGATTGGCCCGCGAATGGCAAAACCGAGTACCAGCAATGCGAGTATCAGCGGCAGTCGGCGAGGCGCTTGAAAGTGGTCAGCGGCATAGCCCAGATAGAACACGGCGAAGGTCACGGCCGCGACCATCTGGTCGAGGGACACGGCGCGGGTTTCGGTGATGAAGGTATTGCTCAGCATCATCATGGCGATGCTGAGCAGCGCCCAGGTTCTGGAGTAGGGCGCTACCAGCCGGTACATCAGCGTCACGATTGTCGCTGAGGCAATGGCGCTGGGTAACCAGGCCGTCAACGCGTTTACCTGGCCAAAGGGCAGCGACAGCAACCAGGTAAAAAACGTCGAGGTGGCCCAGTAATCAGCGTAAGGCTGGCCATAGGTGGTCGGGAAAAATCCTGGCCCATGGCGCAGCATTTCCTGGGCAAACAGTACAAACCGCGTGTCGAATCCGATCGCTGATTGCTGGTAGACCCCGGCGCAGAACAGCAGCAGCGCCAGTAGCCCCAGACCTAACGATTGTTGACGGATCCCTGTCGATGGATAGTCGTGCACGCGGGGCCTCCTAGGCAATGACGGTAGAGGCTGGCCACTGCTGCTGAGGGATTGGCAGGTTGCGCGACTCGCCACGCCCCATCGGGAAGTACTTGAAGCCTTTGCGAGCCAGACGCTCGGCGTCATACAGGTTACGGCCGTCGAAGATCACCGGGGCTTTGAGACGTTCCTCGATCAATTTGAAATCCGGCGCCTTGAACTGTTGCCATTCGGTGCAAACGATCAAGGCGTCTGCGCCAACCAGTGCGGACTCCGGCGTGCCCATCAGCGACAGGTTCGGTTGATCCGGGTACAGGTGTTGGGTTTCCTGCATGGCTTCAGGGTCAAAGGCCCGTACGTGTGCACCGGCAGCCCACAAGGCTTCCATCAGCACCCGGCTTGGCGCATCGCGCATGTCGTCGGTGTTGGGTTTGAACGCCAGGCCCCAGAGGGCGAAGGTCTTGCCTTTGAGCTCACCTTTGTAGAACGCGTTGATGCGTTCGAACAGTTTGTGTTTCTGCCGTTGGTTGATGGCCTCGACTGCTTCCAGCAGGTCGCTGGAGCAATTGGCTGCCTGGGCGCTGTGGATCAACGCACGCATATCCTTGGGGAAACACGAACCGCCATAGCCGCAGCCAGGGTAGATAAAGTGGTAGCCGATGCGCTGGTCTGCACCGATGCCCATGCGCACGGCTTCGATGTCCGCACCCAGGTGTTCGGCCAGTTCGGCGATCTGGTTGATAAAGCTGATTTTGGTCGCAAGCATGCAGTTGGCCGCGTACTTGGTCAGTTCGGCACTGCGCAGGTCCATGAACATGATGCGGTCGTGGTTGCGGTTGAAGGGGGCGTAGAGGTCGCGCATCACTTCACGCACTTCTTCACGCTCGCAACCGATGACGATGCGGTCAGGGCGGCGGCAGTCGCTGACGGCCGAGCCTTCCTTGAGGAATTCCGGGTTGGAGACGATATCGAACTCCAGGGTACGCCCGGCTTTTTTCAGCACTTCTTCAATGTGCGCACGCAGGGTGTCGCCGGTGCCGACCGGAACGGTGGATTTTTCCACGAGAATCAGCGGTTCGACCCGGTGGCGCGCAACGGCGTCACCCACGGACAAGACATATTTCAGGTCAGCCGAGCCGTCCTCGTCCGAGGGCGTACCGACAGCGATGAACAACACCTGCCCGTGCTCGATCGCCAGCTTCTCGTCGCTGGTGAAATGCAGGCGCCCGCTCTCCAGGTTCTCCTTGACCATGCTCTCCAGCCCTGGTTCAAAGATAGTGACGTGGCCTTTCTGCAGCATTTTGATCTTGTTCTGATCGACGTCCATGCACACGACATCATGACCGACTTCAGCCAGGACAGTCGCCTGCACCAGACCTACATAACCGCTACCAATTACACTGATTTTCATGAGGCATTCCTGACTTCTGGGGCGCTGGCAGTTCGAGAGTTAATGGTGATGACACCGAGGATGACCAAGGCTACCCCGAGTGTTTTGGAAAGACTGAAGTTTTCGTTGAATAGCGGCAGGCTGGCGGCCAACAGGTACACCAGTGCATAGCTGATACTCAACAGCGAGTAGGCCCGACCCAGCGGCAGATCGCGCAATGCGGCGAGCCAGCACAGCATGGACAGGGCGTAAGCGAAGATCGACGCAAGCACCACGCCGATCGCGAGCAGGTCGATGCTGCCGTTGCTCAGGGCCTGCAGCCACTGATCGGGCAGCGGCAAATGGCTCATGCTCCAGCGCATGCCCAATTGGGCTGCACTGACGAGCGCCACACTGCCCATGGCAAAGGTAATTCCGCGGCGAAGGCTCATGCGTGCCTCCCAAGCAGAACGACGCCGGCGATGATCAGCGCAACGCCGATCCAGTGACGTCGATCAATGGTTTCGTGGAAGACGAAGTGGGCGGCCAGGGTGATCAGCACAAAATTGAGGCTGAGCATCGGGTAGGCGACACCGACTTCCAGGCGCTGCAGCACCAGCAGCCACACCAGCAGGCCAAAGCCCAGGCACGCCAGCGCAAGCCACAACCAAGGCGAAAACAGCTTCTCGCCCCAGCCGGAGTCTTTACCGCGCCAGCTTTCCACGGCGTATTTTTGGGAAATCTGACCCATGCAGGTCAGCAGGCAGGCCGTCAACAGCAGAATCAGGGTCATGGCGCGCTCTGCGGGATGATCAGAATGACCATATTGCCTTGCTCGTAATGCTTGCCTTCCTTGGGCAGCAGTTCGAGCTCGCGGATTTCGTCGTCACCCTTGACGCGCATGACCACACCGACCGGGCCTGATTTGCGGGCTTCGCTCATCCATTGTTGCACGTGCTCGGTATCGACCCGACGCGCAGCGGCGTCCGGATAATCCAGGCCGTACTTCACTTCGCCGATGGTGTTGTACAACGCTACTTCAGGGCGTTGCAGACGCCAGGCTAGCGCGGATGCGGCCCCCAAATCATTGCTCAGCAGGCTTTTGGTCTGGCTGAGTTCGTCAATGTGCTGGAGGACAAACTGGTCGGGCATTTTGTTGTAGACCACCGAGTGCGGCAATGCGGCCGGCAGAATAGCAATCAGCAACCAGCTGCCGATTGCCGGTGCAGCCCATGCGCTCAAAGGTCGGAACACCAACACCAGGTTTGACAGGATCCAGCCCATGAGCACGATGAACACCAGCGCCAGGCTGTGCATTTCATTGACATATACGGGTTTTTTCAGTTGCAGGTAAACCATGGTCAGCAGGGTGATCAGACCAATGGCCAGGTTCAGCAGGCCGTTGATCTTGAACAGTCGGCTTTGCCCCAGGTTCAGTCGGTCAATCAGTGCATTGCCCATCAACAGCGCCAAGGGCAACAGGCACGGCAGGATGTAGGTCGGTAACTTGCCTTTGCTCAGGCTGAAAAACGCCAGCGGCAGGACCAGCCATAGCAGCAGGAACGCAGTGCTGGCCTGACGTTTGGTTTGCCATGCTTGCTTGAGCGCCGAAGGCAGGAACGCCGCCCAGGGCAGGCTGAACGCGACCAGCATAGGCAGATAGAACCACCACGGCGCCGCGTGCTGCGCGTCTTCACCGGCAAAGCGGCGAACGTGCTCGTGCCAGAAGAAGAAACGCCAGTAATCGGGCTCCTGCGCATGTACGGCCAGGACCCACGGCAGACTGACGACAATCGCGACCACGATAGCCACCGGGCCGTACACCAGCAGTTCACGCCAGCGTTTTTGCCAGATCATGTAGGGCAGGGCGATCAATACCGGAAGCAACCAGGCCAGGAAACCCTTGGTCAGGAAGCCCATGCCGCAGGCCAGACCCAGGGTTGCCCAACTCATCAGCCGCCCATTGCGACTGCTGCTGTCCAGCGCGAACCACAAGGCCACCAGACTCAGGTTGACCCAGAAAGTGAATTGCGGGTCGAGGTTGGCGTAGCCCCCTTGACCGGCGATCACTGCGAAACTCATGTAGAGCAATGCGCTGGCGATGCTTTTTCGCGGATCGTTCCAGAGTCTGCGTGCGATCAGGTAGGTCAGCACGATGCTCAAACCGGTCGAGAGCGCCGACGCAATGCGCACACCGAACAGGTTGTCACCGAACACGGCCTGGCCGATGGCGATCATCCAGTAACCGGCAATCGGCTTCTCGAAGTAACGCAGGCCCATGAAATGCGGCGACACCCAGTTGCCACTCAGGAGCATTTCCTGACTGACCTGGGCGTAGCGGGTTTCATCTGGAATCCACAGGCCATGTGTGCCCAGCGGCAACAGATAGACCAGACCG
>JAPLSD010000592.1 GCA_026398835.1 Pseudomonas sp. | reverse complement strand
GGATGTAGGTTCGGTAGCCGCGTGCATGCAATTCAACTTCAAGTGCGTTCGCGAGTGTCGATTTACCCGAGCCGGAAAGACCGGTAAACCAGATGACCTTGCCCTTGTGGCCGTTGAGTTTTTCCCGGTTGTTACGAGTGATCGACAGCTCTTGTTTATGCACATTTTGCGCGCGCCGCAGGCTGTGGGTGATCATTCCAGCGGCTACCGTGGCATTGCTGATGCGATCGACCAGAATAAAACTTCCGAGGGTTTTCGAGTGCTGATAGCTGTCATAGACCAACGGTTTGCTGATTGCGAGCGTGCATACGCTGATGTCATTTAGCGACAGCTGCGTGCTGGCTTCATGGCCGAGGGTATTGATGTTCACCCGATACTTGATGTTCGTGATCGATGCAGATGCCCATTGCGTGGCGAGTTTGATGTCGTAATTACGACCGTGCAGCCCAGCCTCTTCATTCATCCAAATCAGCGTAGCTTCAAACTGATCGGTAACTTCCAGCGGGCTTTGGCTTAGGGAAATAATGTCGCCGCGCGAGGCGTCAATTTCTTTGCTGAGCCTTAAGGTAACGGCATCGCCACAAAGGGCTTCCTGCATTGGGCCGTTCATACTGACAATTTCGGCGACCGTCGCCGTTTGCCCGGAGAGGGTGACACGAACCTCATCGCCAACGCTGACCTTCCCCTCACCGACGTAGCCGCTGAGCCCGCGGAACGAAGCATCAGGTCGATTTACCCACTGCACTGGAAACACCAAACGCTCGGATTTGGGGGCGTTGACCTCAATTGTTTCCAGGTATCCCATCAGCGTCGGCCCGGAATACCAAGGCGTGTTTGCCGAGCGCCGAGTGATGTTGTCTCCCTTTAGCGCGCTGAGCGGGATGGGCGTTATTTTTTCAAAGCCCAGTGTTTGCGCGAAATCCTGGAAGGTATCAACGGTGCGCTGAAATGTGGTTGCGTCAAAGTCGACCAAATCCATCTTGTTCACGGCAATCACCACATGGCGAATGCCCATCAGCGATACCAGGTACGCATGCCGGCGCGTCTGTGTCAGCACACCTTGCCGGGCGTCTATCAGGATCACCGCCACGTCCGCGGTTGAAGCGCCGGTGACCATGTTGCGCGTGTACTGCTCATGGCCGGGTGTATCGGCAACGATGAACTTGCGCTTGCTGGTAGCGAAAAAGCGATAGGCCACATCGATGGTGATGCCCTGTTCGCGCTCTGCCGACAAGCCGTCGACGAGCAGGGCAAAGTCTATGTCAGCACCTTGGGTGCCATACTTTTTTGATTCGTTTTTTAGTGCAGCCATTTGATCGTCAGTCAGTTGCTGGGCGTCCCATAGCAGGCGTCCGATCAGGGTGCTTTTGCCATCATCCACGCTGCCACACGTTATAAAACGCAGCAGGTCTTGACCTTGTTGCTGTTCAAGGTAGGCCTCAATTGTCGAGGGCTTAGTGGTGGCAGTTGTTTGTGTTTTAGGTGCCATCAGAAATAGCCCTCCTGTTTTTTCTTTTCCATGCTGGCTGAGCTGTCGCTATCAATGGCTCGCCCTTGTCTCTCGGAACTAGTGGATCCGAGTAGCTCGAGCAGAATATCGGCTACGGTGGCGGCATTCGATTCCACTGCACCGGTCAGGGGATAGCAGCCAAGGGTGCGAAAGCGGATGTTTCTGGCTTCAATCTTCTCGCCTGGCAGCAGGGGCATGCGCCCATCGTCAACCATGAGTGTCATGCCGTTGCGCACTACGACGGGTCTCTCTTTGGCAAAGTACAGGGGCACCACCGGGATGTTTTCCTGGTAGATGTATTGCCAGATATCGAGTTCTGTCCAATTGGAAAGCGGGAAGACACGAATGCTCTCTCCCTGGTTTTTGCGCGCGTTGTAGATATTCCACAGCTCTGGTCGTTGCTGTTTCGGATCCCAGTAATGGCTCTGGGTGCGAAACGAAAAAATACGTTCCTTTGCGCGCGATTTTTCTTCATCCCGGCGCGCCCCGCCGAACACGACGTCAAACTTGTATTTATCCAGCGCTTGCTTGAGTCCTTCGGTCTTGGTGATATCGGTGTGCAGCGCCGAACCATGATCGAAGGGATTAATGTCTTTGCTAATGGCTTCCGGGTTGATATGCACGAGCAGATCCATGCCGCTTTCCCGCACCATAAAGTCGCGAAACATATACATCTCTTGAAACTTCCAGCGTGTATCTACATGCAGCAGCGGGAAGGGCGGTGGCGACGGGTAAAAGGCCTTGCGAGCGAGGTGCAGCATCACCGCGCTGTCTTTGCCCATGGAATAGAGCATGGCGGGATTCTCGGCCTCAGCGACTGCCTCGCGAATAATCTGCAGGCTTTCAGCTTCAAGGCGCTTGAGGTGTGGTGTGCGTACCCTCAATGAATCGACTGCCCCGGTCCGACTGCTTTCATCCAGCACGGCCGAGTAGCTCAACAGCCCCAGCTCAACATTGGCCGGTGCGCTGGCGTGTCTGCAAACAGCAACAAGGCGACCGCTCGGAAAGATGACGATGTGCTTGGCGATATGCTCTTGCAGGCGTTGTAGTGCATCCGTGAGCTGTTGCGTGTCAACAAGGTGGGTGCCAAGCGGCAACCAGTAGCGAGCGCCCCGGGCATCGTTAGCATGCAAAAAATCCTCTCCGTTAGAGGCACGGAGCAACTGAGCAAAAAGCACTAATTTACGTTTGGTGCGCGCCTTTTCAATATCCGAAGACAGAACCGAGGGTGTCGGCTGTCGTCCTGACTCATCGCTGAGGCTTTGCGCGGTCAGCTCGGGGGGAAGAAGATCAAGCTCGTGCAGTCGCCGTTCGGCTGTGCGCTTGGTATCGGCTTGATTGAGTTGGTTCAGATGGAGAAATGCCAGCTGCGTATCCCACACTGTGGGGGCATCCAATCCAAGAAAATCAGGGTTCAACATGGAACGCTTTCCTTGTCGCAGTACGCAATTAATTTTAATTGCTATGAAAAATTGCTATCTAAAGCGTTTTTATTAATTGTTTTTATATTAAATCGCAGTTTGCGACAAGTTTTCTTTGGAAGTCTTCTACATGACCGCAACAAAGACGGGGCACGCCAGTATTCAGAGTTTTTGGCATTACACGACCTTGCGAGGGGGGAAATCGAGGTGTGGGGGGGTTAGGCGGGGCCATCAACCGTCTGCATGCTGCAGACTGCTTCTTCGATGAGCTGCTTACTCTGAAGCATGAACTTGAAGCCGGAGAGGCTTCTCCTGCAACCCTTGCGGTTGGGCCTGAATAGCCAATGGCGCCGAGGTAGGGTCTTCGACGTCAGCCTGATCCCGTGGTTGGTTATCCGGCCAACATCGGATAGGTGAACAATCCGAAGTGCAGTAAATTCAAACCAAAGTGCGTGGCGATTGCTGCACTTAGTCCGCCAAAACGGTAGGCCAGGCCGTAGCCGACCCCGGCAATACTCGCCAGCAGCACCCATTGCCAGCCAGCGCCAAGATGCGCCAGGCCGAAGAGTAGCGCCGCGCACATCAGGGCAAGATTTTCGCCGTAGGGCAGCTGTTTGAAGCGCTGGCTCAAACCGCCCTGAATATAGCCACGGAACAAGGCTTCCTCGATCAGGGTCACCAGCAGCAGGTTGTTCAGTACCCAAAGCCAGCCTTGACTTGGCCACTTCGGTTCCCAATGGATGATGCCCAGCAAAATCGCACCACCGAGGGCGGCCAGTGCACTCAGGGTCAAGGCCAGGGCGGTCGCGTACAGCGAAAGACGCAAGGAGCGTCGGCCGACAATCCATGGGCACACCAGCAATAGCCAAAAGCCAATCAGTGGTTTGTCCAGATTGAGGTACATCGAGTACGGCACTGCATCATCGGTAAAAACTTCGGGGCCAATGACGCTCCCGTTATAGAAACCCGGTAGCCAATGCAGGGCCAGCGCGAGGGCCAGTACCACGAACAAACCATGACCGAGATAGCGGCCATAACGGCTCTTTTGCTGGCGTACGGCAAAGCCGGCGAGCAGCAGTAGGGCAATGGCGATCAGGGCTGTTGCATCCAGTTGGCCGGCGAATAGTGCGAGGCTGTAGCCGATGGAGAGGAATGCCAGATAGAGCCATGGCAAAGCGATCATGTGAAGTCCTTTGGGGCGGGAGTCTTACCTGAAAAAATTGAAGCGGCGCGCAATTATAAGCAAAGGAACACACCCACCAGCCAAACAAAAACACCGCCTGAGGGCGGTGTTTTAGGTCAGGTGGATTTACGAAGCGATCAATTGCCGCAACACGTAATGCAGAATCCCCCCCGACTTGAAGTACTCGACTTCATTCAAGGTGTCGATCCGGCACAGCACTTCGATCTTCTCGCTGCTGCCGTCTTCACGGGTAATCACCAGTGTGAGGTTCATGCGCGGCTGCAATTCGACGCCGGTCAGGCCCTGAATATCCAGGGTTTCCTTGCCGCTCAGTTTCAGGCTCTTGCGGTTCTGATCAAGTTTGAACTGCAACGGCAGCACGCCCATGCCCACCAGGTTAGAGCGGTGAATACGCTCGAAGCTCTCGGCGATCACTGCTTTGACGCCCAACAGGTTGGTGCCCTTGGCCGCCCAGTCGCGGCTCGAGCCGGTGCCGTATTCCTGACCTGCGATCACCACCAGCGGCGTACCCGCAGCCTGATAACGCATGGCCGCATCGTAGATCGGCAGTTTTTCGCCGGTGGGGATGTAGAGAGTGTTGCCGCCTTCTTCGCCGCCAAGCATTTCGTTGCGGATACGGATGTTGGCGAAGGTGCCGCGCATCATCACTTCATGATTGCCGCGGCGCGAGCCGTAGGAGTTGAAGTCGCGCGGCTCCACACCCAGTCCACGCAGGTAGCTCCCGGCCGGACTGTCGGTCTTGATGTTGCCGGCAGGGGAGATGTGGTCAGTGGTCACCGAGTCGCCGAGCAGCGCCAGCACTCTGGCGCCCTTGACGTCGGCGATCACCGGCAATGGGCCGGCGATGTCATCGAAGAACGGTGGATGCTGGATATAGGTGGAGTCTTTCTGCCAGACATAGGTCGCCGCTTGCGGGACTTCGATGGCTTGCCACTGTGCGTCACCGGCAAATACTTCGGCGTATTCCTTGTGGAACATTTTGGTACTGACCTGGGCCACCGCGTCGGCGATTTCCTTAGCACTGGGCCAGATGTCCCGCAGATACACCGGTTGGCCATCCTTGCCTTCACCCAGCGGTTCGCTGCTGATGTCGATCCGCACGGTTCCGGCCAGGGCGTAGGCCACCACCAGCGGTGGCGAGGCCAGCCAGTTGGTTTTCACCAGCGGATGCACGCGACCCTCGAAGTTGCGGTTGCCGGACAATACCGAGGCGACGGTCAAGTCCGACTGTTGAATAGCTTTTTCGATTGGCTCTGCCAACGGCCCGGAGTTACCGATGCAGGTCGTGCAGCCGTAACCGACCAAGGCAAAACCCAGCTCATCGAGGTATTGGGTCAAATCTGCGGCCTTATAGTAGTCGGTGACCACTTTCGAGCCGGGTGCCAGTGAACTCTTGACCCAGGGTTTGCGTTTGAGGCCTTTCTCTATGGCTTTTTTCGCCACCAGCCCGGCCGCCATCATCACGCTGGGGTTGGAGGTGTTGGTGCAGGACGTGATCGCGGCGATCACCACTGCGCCGTTTTTCAAGCGATAGGTCTGGCCTTCGAAGCTGTAGTCCGCTTCGCCGACAAGATCAGCGCTACCCACCGCGACACCGCCGCCGCCTTCGCTTTCCAGGCGACCTTCTTCTTTGCTGGTGGGTTTGAACTGCAGGCCGAGAAAGTCGGTAAACGCTTGGCCGACATTCGGTAGCGAGACCCGGTCTTGTGGGCGTTTCGGTCCGGCCAGACTGGCTTCGACGCTACCCATGTCCAGCGCCAGGCTATCGGTGAATACCGGCTCTTTGCCGGGCAAGCGCCACAGCCCTTGAACCTTGCTGTAAGCCTCGACCAGTTTTACCGTTTCAGTCGGTCTACCGGACAAGCGCAGGTAGTCCAGGGTGATGTCATCTACCGGGAAAAATCCGCAGGTGGCGCCGTATTCCGGGGCCATGTTGGCGATGGTCGCGCGGTCCGCCAACGGTAAGTCGGCGAGGCCGTCGCCATAGAATTCGACGAATTTTCCGACCACGCCTTTTTTGCGCAGCATCTGGGTGACAGTCAGTACCAGGTCGGTGGCAGTAATGCCTTCCTTGAGCTTGCCGGTCAGCTTGAAGCCGATGACTTCCGGAATCAGCATCGACACCGGTTGGCCGAGCATGGCCGCTTCCGCTTCAATACCACCAACGCCCCAACCGAGGACACCGAGACCGTTGATCATGGTGGTGTGGGAATCTGTACCAACCAGCGTATCCGGGAAGGCATAGGTGTGGCCGTCCTCGTCCTTGGTCCAGACCGTGCGGCCGAGGTATTCGAGGTTGACCTGGTGACAGATGCCAGTGCCCGGTGGCACCACGCTGAAGTTGTCGAAGGCGCTCTGGCCCCAACGCAGGAAGGCATAGCGTTCGCCATTGCGCTGCATTTCGATGTCGACGTTTTGTCCGAAGGCTGCGCTGGTTGCGAATTTGTCGACCATCACCGAGTGGTCGATCACCAGGTCCACTGGTGACAGCGGGTTGATACGTTGCGGATCGCCGCCGGCCTTGGCCATGGCCGCGCGCATGGCGGCCAGGTCGACCACTGCGGGTACGCCGGTGAAGTCCTGCATCAACACTCGCGCCGGACGGTACTGAATTTCCCGGTCGGAGCGGCGCTCCTTGAGCCAGGCCGCGAGGGCCTTGAGGTCCGCGCCGGTGACGGTCTTTTCGTCTTCCCAGCGCAGCAGGTTTTCCAGCAGGACTTTCAACGACATCGGCAGCAGGTCGAGGTCGCCGAGTGATTTGGCGGCCTCGGGGAGACTGAAGTAGTGGTCTTGTCGTCGACCTTTAAGGTTTTAAGGGTTTTCAGGCTATCGAGGGACGGCATTGAATGACTCCTTTTAGTCCGCACGGCTACGGACCTGACGGGACGGGCAGAGCCATTAACCTAGCTCTGATTGGGGAATCTGGCGAGGGCGCGATCCTGGAAATAATTGATGCCGTGCCCCCGCTGGACTTTATGGGCAAGTCCAGGGTTCCGAACTCGGCTATCATGCGCCGGTTTTCGTGACAGGCTTTGCTTTAGAGCAAGTCTGGGCATCGCGCGCAGTGGCTGAATTCTTCGCCAACTGCCCAGGAGTATTAATGAACACCCTCTTTATGCATTGCCGGCCGGGCTT
>JAPLSD010000859.1 GCA_026398835.1 Pseudomonas sp. | reverse complement strand
TTCGCCCTGCCGCTGTTCCCGAATGCCTCGGCCGAGTTCGCGCCGATCGCCATGACCCTGGGTCTGGTCGGGATCTTCTACGGTGCTTTCCTGGCCTTCGCACAAACCGACATCAAGCGTCTGATCGCCTTCTCCAGCGTTGCACACATGGGCTTTGTGCTGATCGGGATCTACTCCGGCAGCCAGCTGGCGCTGCAAGGCGCTGTGATGCAGATGCTGGCGCACGGTGTTTCGGCAGCCGCACTCTTTATCCTCAGCGGCCAGTTGTACGAGCGCCTGCACACTCGCGATATGCGCGAGATGGGTGGCCTGTGGTCACGCATTGCGTATCTGCCGGCAGTCAGCCTGTTCTTTGCAGCCGCGTCACTGGGCTTGCCGGGTACCGGCAACTTCGTCGGTGAATTCCTGATCCTGCTGGGCAACTTTGCCAGCGCACCCTGGATCACCGCGATTGCCACCTCCGGCCTGGTGTTCGGCTCGGTCTACTCGCTGATCATGATCCACCGCGCCTACTTCGGCCCGTCCAAGTCGGACGAAATACTGCACGGCATGGATGCTCGCGAACTGATCATGGTGGTCGGACTTGCGGGGCTGTTGGTCTACATCGGCATTTACCCGCAACCGTTCCTCGATACCTCTGCCGCGACGATGCATGGCGTGCAGCAATGGTTCGGTACCGCCTCCACTCAACTCGCTTCGGCCCGGTAAGAGCGCTATGGACCTGACGACTCAACACTTTATCGCGCTTGCGCCACTGTTGATTACCAGCGCCACGATTATCGTGGTGATGCTGGCTATCGCCTGGCGTCGCAACCACTCACAGACCTTCCTGCTTTCAGTAGCCGGTCTCAACCTGGCACTGCTGTCGATCCTCCCGGCCCTGAAAGTCGCGCCTCTGGCCGTGACTCCACTGCTGCAGATCGATAGCTTCGCCTGCCTCTACATGGCGCTGATCCTGGTCGCCACGCTGGCCTGCGTCACCCTCGCCCACGCCTACCTCGGCGATGGCGGTTCAGGTTACCCGGGCAACCGCGAAGAACTGTACCTGCTGATCCTGATGGCAGCGGCCGGTGGCCTGGTTCTGGTCAGCGCGCAGCACCTGGCCGGCTTGTTCGTCGGTCTGGAACTGCTCTCGGTACCGGTCTACGGTCTGGTGGCGTATGCCTTCTTCAACAAGCGCTCTCTGGAAGCCGGCATCAAGTACATGGTGCTGTCGGCAGCCGGTTCCGCGTTCCTGTTGTTCGGTATGGCCCTGCTTTACGCAGAAGCCGGCAGCCTGAGCTTCAGCGGCATCGGTCAGGCACTGGCCGCTACCGGCCTGCCAAGCCCGGTCGCGCAACTGGGCCTGGCCATGATGTTGATCGGTCTGGCCTTCAAGCTGTCGCTGGTACCTTTCCACCTCTGGACACCGGACGTCTACGAAGGCGCCCCTGCCCCGGTGGCGGCGTTCCTCGCTACCGCCAGCAAGGTAGCGGTGTTTGCGGTGATGGTGCGTCTGTTCCAGCTCTCGCCAGTGGCCAACAGTGGCGTACTGAGCAACGTTCTGACCATCATCGCCATCGCTTCGATCCTGTTCGGTAACCTGCTGGCGCTGACCCAGAGCAACCTCAAGCGTCTGCTGGGTTACTCCTCCATCGCGCACTTCGGTTACCTGCTGATCGCCCTGGTGGCGAGCAAAGGTCTGGCGATGGAAGCCATCGGCGTTTACCTGGTCACCTACGTGATCACCAGCCTCGGCGCCTTCGGCGTGATCACCCTGATGTCCTCGCCGTACAACGGTCGTGACGCTGATGCGCTGTACGAGTACCGCGGCCTGTTCTGGCGCCGTCCGTACCTGACCGCCGTACTGACCGTGATGATGCTGTCCCTGGCCGGCATCCCGCTGACTGCCGGCTTCATCGGCAAGTTCTACATCATCGCTACCGGTGTCGAATCCCACCAATGGTGGCTGGTTGGTTCGCTGGTATTGGGCAGCGCCATTGGCGTCTTCTACTACCTGCGCGTGATGGTCACCCTGTACCTGATCGAACCGAACCTGCGTCGTCACGATGCTCAACTGCACTGGGAACAACGTACCGGCGGCGTCATGTTGCTGGCCATCGCTGTTCTGGCGTTCTTCCTCGGCCTGTATCCACAGCCGTTGCTGGCTCTGGTGCAACAGTCCGGACTGGCGGGTTGATCGCTTAAACGACACACAGCAGTAAACAGAAACGGCACCTTCGGGTGCCGTTTCTGCGTTTGGTGAGGACAATTGACCGTGCCTGAGGATTTTTGCGGGGGTATTACCAAACGAGATTCAGGATTCATTTGAAGGGAGTCACGAATGAGGGTCTCCCACCCAGAACTCGACAAATGTCATCTAAACTTCGCCTGCTGGATGAAGCCATTGACCGCGCCGGCTAAACGTGACGAAATGTTTCAGCTTATCGATCTGTTCTTCTTGAACCAAACACCTCCCTCCCTCTTATTCCCTGCAAATCGGCATCCTTGGCATCATTCAAGGTATTACCGAGCTGTTGCCCGTTTCCTCCACTGCCCATATGCGAATCGTACCCGCCCTGCTCGGCTGGCCCGATCCTGGTTCGGCGTTCTCCGCCGCCATGCAACTGGCGGCGCTGGCGGCTGTGGTCAGTTACTTCTGGCGGGATGTAAGGCAGGTGGTCACCGGCAGCGTCGGTGCCGTGCGCCAGGGTGATTACGACAACCAGTGGTTCAAGCTGGCCGTGGCCATCGTGCTGGCGACCATCCCCATCGGTATTGCGGGACTGGCCTTGTCCTCGATACTCAACGCCTGCAACTCCCCTATGAGAGGCCTGATGGTCATCGGGATTTCCTGTGTGGTGATGGCCGTGTTGCTGGCTGCTGCCGAGCTCAGTTGCCGCCATCGCCGTACCGTCGGAGAAATGCGTCTGCGCGATGCGATGATTGTCGGCATTGCTCAGATCGGGGCGTTGATTCCTGGGGTTTCCCGTTCCGGTTCAACGCTTACAGCCGCGCTGTTCCTTAACTTCAAACGCGAAGAAGCGGCGCGCTTCTCTTTCCTGCTGGGGTTGCCCGCTATTGCCCTGGCTGGCCTGAAAGAGTTGTGGGTGTTGTTTCACGCACAACTCCCGGCGCAAGCCTGGGCACATCTGTTTTTTGGTCTGGTGGTCGCTAGCGTCTCGGCGTTTTTCGCCATTTGGGGCCTGATGAAGTTTCTGGAGAAGTTCTCCACCTGGCCTTTTGTCATTTACCGCGCGGTGCTGGGTATTTTCCTGATTGTTGCAGTCAGTACCGGATTCCTGAGCTGAAACAACTCAGGATCCCGGCGAATCCAGCCCAAAAAACAAAACCCGCACAAGGCGGGTTTTGTTTTGTAGCCACTACAGCAATCAGTCAGCCAGACGCCAGGTCGTACCGCCCTTGCCGTCTTCCAGCACCACGCCCATGGCGGTGAGCTGGTCCCGGATGCGGTCGGATTCGGCCCAGTCTTTACCGGCACGGGCTGCCAGACGCGCTTGAATCAGCGCATCCACTTCTGCGGCATCAACACGGCCTTCAGCGCCGGCCTGCAGGAAATCATCGGCTTCGAGCTGCAACACACCCAGCACGCTGGCCAATTCCTTCAAGCGTGCTGCCAGACCGGCCGCTGCGTTCACATCACTCTCGCGCAGACGGTTGATCTCGCGAACCATCTCGAACAGCACCGCACACGCTTCCGGCGTACCGAAGTCGTCGTTCATCACCTGGGTGAAACGCTCGACGAAGGCTTCGCCACCGGCTGCCGGAACCGTCGGCAGGCCTTTGAGGGCGTGGTAGAAACGCTCCAGAGCACCTTTGGCGTCCTTGAGGTTGTCTTCCGAGTAGTTGATCGCGCTGCGGTAGTGGCTCGACACCAACAGGTAGCGCACGACTTCCGGGTGGTACTTGTCGAGGACGTCGCGAATGGTGAAGAAGTTGTTCAAGGACTTGGACATCTTCTCGCCATTGATGCGAATCATCCCGCAGTGCATCCACGCGTTGGCGTACGGCTTGCCAGTGGCGGCTTCGCTCTGGGCGATTTCGTTTTCATGGTGCGGAAACTCGAGGTCGCTGCCGCCGCCATGAATATCGAAAGTCTCGCCCAGGCAGCAGGTCGACATCACCGAGCATTCGATGTGCCAGCCCGGACGCCCGGCGCCCCACGGCGATTCCCAGCTCGGCTCGCCCGGCTTGGCGGCTTTCCACAGGACGAAGTCCAGCGGGTCCTGTTTCGACTCGTCGACTTCGATCCGTGCGCCGATGCGCAGGTCTTCGATCTTCTTGCGCGACAGCTTGCCGTAACCCTGGAACTTGCCGACGCGGTAGTACACGTCGCCGTTACCCGGCGCGTAGGCGTAACCCTTGTCGATCAAGGTCTGGATCATCGCCTGCATGCCGGGGATGTAATCGGTAGCCCGTGGCTCCATGTCCGGCTTGAGAATATTCAAGCGCGACTCGTCTTCGTGCATCGCCGCGATCATGCGCTCGGTCAGCGCTTCGAACGACTCGCCGTTTTCACGGGCGCGATTGATGATCTTGTCGTCGATGTCGGTGATGTTGCGCACGTAGGTCAGGTCATAACCGCTGAAACGTAGCCAGCGGGTCACCAGGTCAAAGGCGACCATGCTGCGGCCGTGGCCCAGGTGGCAGTAGTCGTACACGGTCATTCCGCAGACGTACATGCGCACCTTGTTGCCATCCAGAGGCTTGAAGACTTCTTTGCTCTTGGTGAGCGTGTTGTAGATCGTAAGCACGAAGATTCCTTAAATCACTGGCCCCATGAATCGCGCAGGGTCACGGTACGGTTGAAGACCAGATGACCGGGTTTCGAGTCTTTGATATCCGCGCAGAAGTAGCCTTCGCGCTCGAACTGGAAACGGTCTTCCGGCTGTGCTTGAGCCAATGACGGTTCAGCACGACAACCGGTGAGCACCTGCAGGGAGTCAGGGTTAATGTTGTCCAGGAAACCTGCGCTGTCTTCAGCCTTTTCCGGGTTCGGCGAGCGGAACAGGCGATCGTACAGACGCACTTCGCACTCGACGCTGGCCGCAGCCGGCACCCAATGCACCACGCCTTTGACCTTGCGGCCTTCTGGGTTCTTGCCCAGGGTCTCTGGATCGTAAGAGCAACGCAGTTCGACGATGTTGCCATCGGCGTCCTTGATCGCTTCGTCGGCACGAATCACGTAGCTGCCGCGCAGACGCACTTCGCCGTTCGGCTCCAGGCGCTTGTAGCCTTTTGGCGGCTCTTCCATGAAGTCTTCACGGTCGATGTAGATTTCACGGGCGAATGGCAGTTGGCGCACACCCATGTCTTCTTTCGGATGGCATGGCAGTTCGAGGTTCTCGACCTGGCCTTCCGGGTAGTTGGTGATCACGACTTTCAGCGGACGCAGCACGCACATGGCACGCGGGGCGCTGTGGTCGAGGTCGTCGCGGATGCTGAATTCCAGCATGGCGAAGTCGACCACACCTTCGGAACGGTTGGTGCCGACCATATCGCAGAAGTTACGGATCGATTTCGGGGTGTAGCCACGGCGGCGGAAGCCCGAGAGCGTGGACATGCGCGGGTCATCCCAACCGTTGACGTGCTTCTCGTCCACCAACTGCTTGAGCTTGCGCTTGCTGGTGATGGTGTAGTTCAGGTTCAGCCGCGAGAACTCGTACTGACGCGGGTGCGCCGGGACTGGCAGGTTGTCGAGGAACCAGTCGTACAGCGGACGGTGGCCTTCGAACTCCAGGGTGCAGATCGAGTGGGTGATGCCTTCGATGGCGTCCGACTGACCGTGGGTGAAATCGTAGTTCGGGTAGATGCACCACGTGTCACCGGTCTGGT
>JAPLSD010000871.1 GCA_026398835.1 Pseudomonas sp. | reverse complement strand
CAGCTATGCGCAGCGGACCATCGAAGCGGTGCCACGCAGCAAGGATGACCAACAACATCTGGACCTCGACGGCCAGAGCCATGTGATCGTGGTCAGCAACCAGACCTTCCTGCAGGACGGCCGCCAGTTCGAGTACACCGAATCGCGGCATACGCTGGACAAGTTCTATTTCTCGGATGTCGCACGGCGTTGATTCAAGGACTTTGTTTCAGCGGGTATATGTGAAACGCAAAAGGCCGTGTGAACTCTCGTTCACACGGCCTTTATTGATGCTTGCGGCGATTAAGCCATCAAGGCTTGTGCAGGATCACTCCCACTCAATGGTCGCTGGCGGCTTGCTCGACACGTCGTAGGTGACGCGGGAGATGCCTTCGATTTCGTTGATGATCCGGCCGCTAACGGTTTCCAGCAGCTCGTACGGCAGGTGTGCCCAACGGGCGGTCATGAAGTCGATGGTTTCCACCGCACGCAGGGCCACAACCCAGGCGTAACGACGGCCATCACCCACCACACCCACCGATTTCACTGGCTGGAACACCACGAAAGCCTGGCTGACTTTGTGGTACCAGTCGGCTTTGCGCAGTTCTTCGATGAAGATATGGTCAGCGCGACGCAGCAGGTCGGCGTATTCCTTTTTCACTTCACCAAGGATCCGCACGCCCAGACCCGGGCCCGGGAATGGGTGACGGTAGACCATGTCGTACGGCAGGCCAAGTTCCAGACCCAGACGACGGACTTCGTCCTTGAACAACTCGCGCAGGGGTTCAACCAGCTTGAGGTTCATTTCTTCCGGCAAGCCACCCACGTTGTGGTGGGACTTGATCACGTGAGCCTTGCCGCTTTTGGCGCCAGCCGACTCGATCACGTCCGGGTAGATGGTGCCCTGAGCCAGATACTTGATGTTGTCGAGCTTGCAGGACTCGGCATCGAACACGTCGATGAAGGTGCGGCCAATGATCTTGCGCTTCTTCTCAGGGTCCGACTCGCCCGCCAGGTTATCGAGGAACTGGTCCGCAGCATTGGCGCGAATCACTTTGACGCCCATGTTCTCGGCGAACATGGCCATCACTTGCTCGCCTTCGTGCAGACGCAACAGACCGTTGTCGACGAAGACGCAGGTCAGTTGATCGCCGATGGCCTTGTGCAGCAGCGCAGCCACTACCGAGGAGTCAACACCGCCGGACAGGCCGAGCAGTACGTTGTCGGTGCCGACCTGGGCGCGAATGTTGGCAATGGCGTCGTCAGCGATGTGCGACGGCGTCCACAGGGCTTCGCAGCCGCAAATGTCGAGAATGAAGCGCGAGAGGATGCGACCGCCCTGCTTGGTGTGGGTCACTTCCGGGTGGAACTGCACGCCGTAGTAGCCACGGGTGTCGTCGGCCATACCGGCAATCGGGCAGCTTGGGGTGCTGGCCAGAATGTGGAAGCCTTTCGGGATTTCGGTGACTTTGTCGCCGTGGCTCATCCACACATCAAGACCGAAGACGCCGTCGGCATCGACATGGTCTTCGATGCCGTCGAGTACGCGGCTCTTGCCAACAACGTCGACACGGGCGTAACCGAATTCACGCAGGTCGGAACCCTGGACGCGACCGCCCAGCTGTTCAGCCATGGTCTGCATGCCGTAGCAGATACCGAAGACCGGTACGCCCAGGTCCCAGACTGCTTGTGGCGCGCGAGGGCTGTTGGCTTCGTGCACGGACTCTGGGCCGCCGGCGAGGATGATCCCGCGCGGT
>JAPLSD010000482.1 GCA_026398835.1 Pseudomonas sp. | reverse complement strand
TTATGAGCGCGGTCATTGGTGAGCTGAACAAGTGGTGAGCTGAACAAGAGAACATCCTGGCAGGGAGCCATGAAGTCCAAGGCCTGGAGCCGTGATGGCCCCAAGCCTTGCGAGCTGTTTTTTACGTCACGACCTGATAGCAGGGCACATAGGCCGCGCCGCCTGGCAGCTTCATGCGGTGCTGAGCGACGAACGCCTGCAGCAAGTGGTCCAGCGGTCGCATGATGGCCGCGTCGCCACGAATTTTGTAGGGGCCATGCTGCTCGATCAGGCGGATGCCTTTGTCTTTGACATTGCCGGCAACGATACCGGAAAAGGCGCGCCGCAGATTGGCCGCCAGCTCGTGAGCCGGCAGGTTGCGGCTCAGCTGGAGGTTGGCCATGTTGGCGTGGGTGGGGTCGAACGGGCGCTGAAAACCTTCCTCGATCTTCAGCAGCCAGTTGAAATGGAAAGCGTCGTTGCGCTCTCGGCGGAACTGCTTGACCGTTTTTAGTCCCTCGGTCATTTGCCTGGCCACTTCAGCGGGATCGTCGATGATGATCTGGTAGTGGTCCTGTGCGGCTTCCCCCAGTGTATCGCCGACGAAAGCGTGCAACTGCTGCAGGTAGGGCGCCGCGCTCTTGGGTCCGGTCAGGATGACGGGAAAGGGCAGGTCGCGGTTGTCCGGGTGCATCAGGATGCCGAGCAGGTAGAGGAACTCTTCGGCGGTGCCGGCGCCACCGGGGAAAATGATGATGCCGTGACCCACGCGGACGAAGGCCTCCAGGCGCTTCTCGATGTCCGGAAGGATCACCAGTTCGTTGACGATCGGGTTAGGTGCCTCGGCCGCGATGATTCCAGGTTCGGTCAGGCCCAGGTAACGGCCACCGTTCATCCGCTGCTTGGCGTGGGCGATGGTGGCGCCCTTCATCGGCCCTTTCATCACCCCAGGCCCGCAACCGGTGCAGACATCCAGGCGGCGCAGGCCGAGTTCGTGACCGACCTTCTTGGTGTACTTGTATTCTTCGGTGTTGATCGAATGGCCGCCCCAGCACACCACCATCTTCGGCTCTACCCCAGGGCGCAG
>JAPLSD010000638.1 GCA_026398835.1 Pseudomonas sp. | reverse complement strand
TTGGAGAACGTGTTGTTTCAGGCGGTTTCGTTGTGTGAAGGCGGAACGGTCAAGGCTGAACACATTCGTTTGCCGGACTACGGCGTGCGTCAGCCGCTTGGCGATTTTTCGCTGGAAGGCGGGCTGGACGCGATTGTCGGGCGATTCGAGAAGGCCGTGTTGGAACGGCTGTATTCGGAGCATCCGAGCAGTCGTCAACTGGGCAAGCGGCTCGGGGTTTCCCACACCACTATTGCCAATAAACTGCGCGAATACGAAGTCGGGAAGGTCGATAAAGAGTCCAGCGCATAACCTTTAAAAGATCGTTCCCACGCTCCGGCGTGGGAACGATCAATGTACTCATGCTGACACTTGCCACCAAGCGGCATAACGGCGCCGGTTTTTCGTCTTTGACACCATTCATAAATCCCCTCTGATTCCCTCAAGTCCTTTGTTTGCCTGCCCTCAAGCCGCCAGAAAAAAGTTGGTGCACTTATTGCTTATGGCTCAGCAGTACAGCGGTGGGCGGCAAACGTCCGGCAGACAGAGGAAAGACTGTGGACAAGTACCTTTACGTGGCAATGACCGGCGCCAGCCAGAATGCACTGGCGCAAAAGGCCCATGCGAACAATCTGGCGAACATCTCCACCAACGGTTTTCAGCGTGACCTGGAACAGGCGCGTTCGATGCCGGTGTTTGGTGACAGCTTTCCGGCGCGGGCGTTTGCTCTTTCAGAGCGTCCGGCCACCGATTTCACTCCAGGGGCCATGGTGGAAACCGGCCGCGACCTCGATGTGGCGGTGAGCGGCGACGGCTGGATTGCCGTGCAGACCCCCGATGGCGGCGAAGGTTACGTGCGCACCGCGAGCATGAACGTGGACGCTCTGGGCGTGCTGCGGGCTGGCAACGGTATGCCGGTGATGGGCAATGGTGGGCCGATTGCGGTGCCGCCAGAGCAGAAAATCGAAGTCGGTCAGGATGGCACCATCAGTGTCCGCGCAATGGGTGAAGGCCCGCGGGTGATGGCGCAAGTCGACCGCATCAAGCTGGTCAGGCCGGACCTGAAGAGCATGACCAAAGGGCTGGACGGTTCGATCCACACCAAGGATGGCCAGCCGGCGCAGGCCGATGCCAGCGTGCAACTGGTGTCTGGTTTCCTTGAGTCGAGCAACGTCAATGCCGTCGAAGAGATGACCTCGGTGCTGTCTCTGTCCAAGCAGTTCGAGCTGCACATCAAGATGATGAACACCGCCAAAGACGATGACCAGGCCATGGCTCGGGTCTTGCAGATCAGCTAATTACCAGAACGTAGCGCCGTAAAACAGGCGCACGAGGAGAATCGAATGCTTCCGGCTCTATGGGTTGCCAAAACAGGTCTGTCCGCCCAGGACACCAACCTGACCACTATTTCCAACAACCTGGCGAACGTATCGACCACGGGTTTCAAACGTGACCGTGCCGAGTTCCAGGACTTGCTGTACCAGATCAAACGCCAGCCAGGCGCCCAGTCGACCCAGGACAGCTCGCTACCATCGGGCCTGCAAGTGGGGACCGGTGTGCGCATCGTTGGCACCCAGAAGAACTTCACCGCCGGTAGCCTGCAAACCACCGAGCAGCCCCTGGACCTGGCCGTCAACGGCCGTGGTTTCTTCCAGATTCTGCAACCCGATGGCACGACGTCCTATACCCGTGACGGCACCTTTCACCTGGACTCCAACGGCCAGATCGTGACGGCCAATGGCTTCGCTCTGGAGCCGGCGATCGTCGTTCCAAACAATGCGCAAACCTTCACTGTAGGCCAGGACGGTACCGTTTCGATCACCACCGCCGGTAGCGCTGCGTCGCAAGTGATTGGCAACCTGCAAACCGCCGACTTCATCAACCCGGCCGGTCTGCAGTCAGCGGGCAGCAACCTGTTCCTGGAAACCGCTTCCAGCGGCGCGCCGCAGGTCGGCACGCCCGGTCTGAACGGTCTCGGTACCACGCTGCAGAACACCCTGGAAACGTCCAACGTCAGCACCGTTGAGGAGATGGTCAACATGATCACCACTCAACGCGCTTACGAGATGAACTCCAAGGTGGTCGCTACCGCCGACCAGATGCTCTCGTACGTAACGCAGAATCTGTAATCAAGTCTATGAGGCGGCCTGAGGTCGCCTGCAACACCGTGAGGTAGGGTCATGAATCGGTTTGTTTCTGTTCTAGCGCTGAGTGGGATCGCTGTGCTCGCGGGCTGTGTGCCCTCGACGCCGAAGCCCAATGACCCTTACTACGCGCCGGTGTTGCCGCGCACACCGTTGCCCGCTGCGGCGAACAACGGTTCGATCTATCAGGCCGGTTTCGAGCAGAACCTGTATGGCGACCGCAAGGCGTTCCGGGTCGGTGACATCATCACCATCACTCTGAACGAAAAAACCCAGGCCAGTAAAAATGCCAACTCGCAACTGGCCAAGACCAGCAAGACCGGCATCGGCCTGACCTCGCTATTCGGTAGTGTGCCCAACACCAATAACCCATTGGGCAGTGGCGATTTGAGTCTGGATGCCAGCTACAGCGGTGACCGTGCGACCAAGGGTGACAGCAAGGCCGGGCAGGGCAACAGCTTGAC
>JAPLSD010000032.1 GCA_026398835.1 Pseudomonas sp. | reverse complement strand
TGAAGTCGAACATCTCCAGAAAATTGCCGCTGACAACGCGAAATATCGCCTTGCCTTTGCCCGTATTCGAGGACATTTGAAGGTTCTCACTTTGACTGTCTTATTCGGAAATCCCTGGTCTTGACGCATCCCTTTGCCGTATTCGGGCATTCGCCGTCCTATCGAGCAGTTTGTAACAATATGTGTAACCGAAAGGGTAGGCAACATATAGTTAGCTGGCTGCTTAAACGATAAAGCCATTAGGTGACGTGAATCGCGGACTTGAATGAATTAAAACGGTGAGGCAAGGCAACACTGATTATGTGGGAGCGAGCTTGCTCGCGATGAAGGGGTCGCAGAGGTTTATCAGGTAAACCGCGTCATCGCTCTTCGCGAGCAAGCTCGCTCCCACACTTCTATCGCATAATGGCTGGCCTTGGCGTTCTGTCAGGGGGCATTGGGGGGTGGATGTGTTGAACAGGCGGCTGGCTGGTCTGATGGTGCTGATGGGGGCGCTGTCGGGCTGCGGTAACGGCGATTCCATGGAAAGCTTTGGTGGCCCGACCATGGGCAGCACTTATACGATCAAATACATCCGCCATCCGGGTATCCCCGGGCCGGTCGAGGTGCAGAAGCAGGTCGAGCTGATTCTGGCCGAGGTGGATCGGCAGATGTCGACCTACCGCAGTGACTCCGACATCGAGCGCTTCAACGGTTTGCCGGCCAATAGCTGTCAGCCAATGCCGGCGCCGGTCTTGCAGTTGGTCAAGGTTGGCGAGCAACTGTCAGAGGCGAGCGATGGTTCCTACGACCTGACGGTGGAGCCGCTGCTGAACCTTTGGGGGTTCGGCCCACAATCGCGCGATGAAAAAGTCCCAAGCGCCGAGGCCTTGGCTCTGGCTCGACAACGCGTCGGTTATGCTCATCTGCGGATTGAAGGCGATCAGTTGTGCAAAGACGCGCCGGTCGAAGTTGACTTCGGCAGCATTGCCGCCGGGTACACCGCCGACAGGATTGCTGCGAAGTTGCAGGAAATGGGCATCGACAGCTTCATCGCCGACGCCACGGGCGAGATCAAAGCCGTTGGCAAGAAACTCGACGGCATGCCTTGGAAGATTGCGCTGGAGGAGCCGCGCGATGACCAGCAGGTTGTCGAACGGGTGATTGCGCTGAACGGCAACGGCGTTTCGACCTCAGGCGACTACCGCAATTATTTCTTTCAGGACGGGCGGCGCTATTCCCACACGTTCGATGCCCGAACCGGCGCACCGATCACCCATACCCTGGCGTCGGTCACGGTGATTCATCCTTCGACGTTAATGGCCGATGGCTTATCGACGCTGCTGCTGATTCTTGGTCCGGAGCGTGGCTGGGATTACGCAGAAAAACATGATATCGGTGCGTTTTTTGTGATTCGTGCCGATACAGGTTTCGTCACACGTACCAGCCAGGCTTTTGATCGCCTGGCGGCCGAAAAAGCCGAGTAATGGCGCCCGTGTCGGTGTTTCGCGATAGCGATGTAGTGCAGGCAAAAGTAGCCTACGACGCGACCAAGGGTTAATGTGCGCGGCGTTGACGCTTCTATAGACTGTGTCCGGGTTTGTCACTGACCCCAAATTGTTCCTTCATGCCGCACAGGTCGGCATGATTTAGCCGCAGGCGCCTGAGTGGTGCCTCGGCCTGTTCTGAGGAGTATGCATGGCTGTCTACAACTACGACGTGGTGGTGCTGGGTTCCGGTCCGGCGGGAGAAGGTGCGGCAATGAACGCCGCCAAAGCAGGGCGCAAGGTGGCGATGGTCGATAGCCGTCGTCAGGTCGGCGGCAACTGCACCCACCTGGGGACCATCCCGTCCAAGGCCTTGCGTCACTCGGTACGGCAGATCATGCAGTTCAACACCAACCCGATGTTCCGGGCCATTGGTGAGCCGCGTTGGTTCTCTTTCCCTGACGTACTCAAGAGTGCGGAAAAGGTCATCTCCAAGCAGGTTGCCTCGCGCACCGGTTATTACGCGCGCAATCGGGTTGACTTGTTCTTCGGCACCGGCAGCTTCGCCGATGAGCAGACTATCGAAGTGGTGTGCGCCAATGGCGTGGTCGAGAAGTTGGTGGCCAAACAGATCATCATTGCCACCGGGTCGCGCCCCTATCGTCCGGCCGACATCGATTTCCACCACCCGCGTATCTACGATAGCGACACCATCCTGAGCCTGGGCCACACGCCGCGTAAACTCATCGTTTACGGCGCCGGTGTGATTGGTTGCGAATACGCCTCGATCTTCAGTGGTCTGGGTGTGCTGGTAGAGTTGGTGGATAACCGCGGCCAGTTGTTGAGCTTCCTTGACTCCGAGATTTCCCAGGCGCTGAGCTACCACTTCAGCAACAACAACATCACAGTACGCCACAACGAAGATTACGACCGCGTCGAAGGCGTGGACAACGGTGTGATCCTGCACCTCAAATCCGGCAAGAAGATCAAGGCCGACGCCTTGCTCTGGTGCAACGGTCGTACCGGCAACACCGATCAGTTGGGGCTGGAAAATATCGGGATCAAGGTCAATAGCCGTGGTCAGATCGAAGTGGACGAGGCCTATCGCACCTGCGTGGCAAACATCTACGCTGCTGGCGACGTGATCGGCTGGCCGAGCCTGGCCAGTGCCGCCCATGACCAGGGTCGTTCGGCAGCCGGCAGCATCGTCGACAATGGCAGCTGGCGCTTCGTCAACGATGTGCCAACCGGCATCTACACCATTCCGGAGATCAGCTCGATCGGCAAGAACGAGCAAGAGTTGACTCAGGCCAAGGTGCCTTACGAGGTCGGCAAGGCGTTCTTCAAGGGCATGGCGCGCGCGCAGATTGCCGGTGAGCCTCAGGGCATGCTGAAAATCCTGTTCCACCGTGAAACCCTGGAGGTCCTGGGCGTCCACTGCTTCGGCTACCAGGCTTCGGAGATTGTTCACATCGGCCAGGCGATCATGAACCAGCCGGGCGAGCTCAATACGCTGAAGTACTTCGTCAACACCACGTTCAACTACCCGACCATGGCTGAAGCCTATCGGGTTGC
>JAPLSD010000337.1 GCA_026398835.1 Pseudomonas sp. | reverse complement strand
CTGGCCAAAACCGAGCACCGCCAGGGTGTCGGCGATTTGCCGCAGCGGCGCGAGCAGGCTGTCCAGGTCGGAGGTATGCTGGCGGTCGCTGCGCACGAACAGGTCCAGGCGCTCTTTGACCCGTACCAGTTCTTCGCACAGCGCGGCCAATACCGAACGCATGGCATCGCGATCCGGACCGGCCAGACGTGCGCGTTCTTCATCGACCACAGCGCTGTCGGGCAACGCGTCATCGAGTCCGTAACTTTCTTTCATGGTCTGCATCTGCCCGGTGGGATGTTCGACTTTTGCAATATAGAACAACAAGCTTTTGAGCAGCTCTGGGGGGGCCGGTTGATTGATCCCGGCCATCCCTTGCTCAAGCAAGCGCTTGAGTTCCTTGTCAGCGTCTTTGAGCAAACTGCGCAAGGCCGGGCTGTTGGCGATACTGCCCGCGAGCATGCCTTCCACCAGCGCCGAGGCGACCTGCCACAACGGACTCAACGGTGCGTTCCGGCAAAGCCCTTCGAGGCGTGCGAAGACCGTGGCCAGAAAGCCCAGGTTGGTTTTGTCATCTTGCTCGCGAAGCAACCCGACCAGCGCTGTTTGCAGCATCTGCCGCAACTGGCGCAGCACACCCGTCAGATCCGCCGGTTCCAGCAGCGCCAGGGCTTCCTCGTCCAACGCCGGTAAATCCAACAACTGCGGGCTGAACAGGCTGGTTTCCGACAACAGGCTTTCGCCGCGAGCGCTACGCAGATCGTTGAGCAGTGGCAATACCACCAAGGGCAAATCGCGGCGGGCACTGTGTATGCGGTCGAGGTAGATGGGTAGCTGGCCAAGGGCTTGCTGCAACAGCCGGATCGCTTCATCGCGATGGCTGACGCGGTTCTGCTGTAGGGCCAGTGCCAGTTTTTCCATTTCTTCGGCGAGCAGGGCCGCGCCGTAGAACTCGACCATCTGCAAACTGCCGTGAACCTGATGGATGTATGCCAGGCACTTGCTGATCGCGTACGCCGCCTGCGGGTCGTCGACCGAGGTGTCGAGTGCCATGCTGTCAAGGGCAAGAAAGGCCTGCTTCAGCGTTTCGGCAATCTCGCCTTTGACCCATTCGAGGGCCACATAGTCGTGCCGATCACCCATAACCACTCCAGTCAAAATTCATACCCAGCGCGCACTGATCAAGCGTTATCCACGTCCCGTTCCGTTGCGGCCGGTAAGGTGAAACCGGATACCGAACGCCGCAGCTGACTGGCCATTTTCGCCAGGTTGCCGATGCTCTCGGCGGTGGCGGTCGAGCCGGAGGACGTTTGAGTAGTAATCTGCTGGATCACGTTCATCGTCAAGGAGATCTGACCCGCCGAGGACGTCTGCTGCTGCGCAGCGTTGGAGATACTCTGGATCAAGGCCGCGAGGGTTTTCGACACGCCTTCGATTTCTTCCAGAGCCACTCCGGCATCTTGAGCCAGTCGGGCGCCGCGCACCACTTCGGTGGTGGTTTGCTCCATCGAAATCACGGCTTCGTTGGTGTCGGTCTGGATCGCCCGCACCAGGGTTTCGATCTGCCGGGTCGCCGCCGACGAACGCTCCGCCAACCGCTGCACTTCGTCGGCCACCACGGCAAAACCGCGTCCGGCGTCACCGGCCATGGAGGCCTGGATGGCCGCGTTAAGCGCGAGAATATTGGTTTGGTCGGCGATGTCGTCGATCAGGCTGACAATGTCGCCAATTTCCTGAGAGGACTCGCCCAGGCGCTTGATGCGTTTTGCAGTGTCCTGAATCTGCTCGCGGATGTTGTCCATGCCGTGGATGGTGTTGTGCACCACCTCGTTGCCCTTGTTGGCGATTTCCACCGAACGCTCGGCCACTGCCGAGGACTCCGCCGCATTGGCCGACACCTGGTCAATGGACTGGGCCATTTCATTGATGGCTGTCGATGCCTCCGAGATCTGCTGCGCCTGATGTTCGGACGCTTGCGCCAGATGCATCGCCGTGGCCTGGGTTTCCTGCACGGCGGCGGCGACCTGGCCGGCGGTGAGGTTGATGGTTGCCACCAGGTCGCGCAGTTGATCGACCGAGTAGTTGATCGAGTCGGCGATGGTGCCGGTAAAGTCTTCGGTTACCGAGGCGGTTACCGTCAGGTCGCCATCGGCCAGGTCTTCGATTTCATCCAGCAGACGCATGATCGCGTTCTGATTGCGCTCGTTCTTCTCGGCGGTCTCGCGCAACTGACGATTGGTTTCGCGGACCATCACCAGGCCAATCAGAATGATCGACATCAGCGCCAGCAAGCCCAGCACGTAACCGCCGAGGGTGGCAGTGGTGCGCCCACCGGCGAGGTTCTCGAAACCTGTGGCCAGCAATGAGGCTTCATCGAGCAGGGTTTGCGACAGACTGAAAATATTGCTGGCCGATTCTCGGACCTTGAACAGTTCGGGCGAGGTTTCGAGGATTTCATCCACCGAGCCTGAGACGAACTGGAACAGCTCGGCGATCTCGGTCAGACGT
>JAPLSD010000009.1 GCA_026398835.1 Pseudomonas sp. | reverse complement strand
TGGGCGACGATCGCATGCAGGTAGCCGTTCAGACGCGCTACTTCGGCGCTGTCGCCCTGCTCAAGGTCAAGTACTGCGCTATCGAGTACCTGTGGCAGGGTTTCAGTGCGACGGACCACCAGCAGCGCTTCCTTGAGGCTCAGGGCTTTGATCACGCACTGCTGCGTGCCGCTGGGCAGACGCAGTTGGCCTTGGC
Organism: Pseudomonas sp.; assembly: GCA_026398835.1. Taxonomy (GTDB): domain Bacteria; phylum Pseudomonadota; class Gammaproteobacteria; order Pseudomonadales; family Pseudomonadaceae; genus Aquipseudomonas. The sequence continues at coordinate 5,771 of JAPLSD010000009.1, read as the reverse complement.
CTTGGCCACGACCGCCAGCCGACGCAGCAGCGGCTGCTGGCGCCTGGACCGGTGGGCTGTTGAGCAGACCGCGAGCTGGCGCAGCGGCTGCAGGCTTGGCAAACGGATTAACCGGGGCAGCCGCCGACGGGATCACTGCAGCCTTGCCGCCGGTCAGGGCGCTGAGGGAATCGTTGCCGAACGCCGAGTTCATTTTGGTCGGGGCGCTGGCCAGCAAGGTGTCGAGTTTGCCGACTTTGTTCAGGGCCTGTTTGACCTTGGTCAGCAACTGCTCGTTGGTGAAGGGCTTGCTGACGTAGCCGGAAACGCCGGCCTGAATCGCCTGAACCACGTTCTCTTTGTCGCCACGGCTGGTGACCATGACGAACGGCATGGCCTTGAGGTTGTCTTGCTCGCGGCACCAGGTCAGCAGTTCGAGGCCAGACATTTCCGGCATTTCCCAATCGCACAGGACCAGGTCAAACGCTTCACGGGCGAGTATGGCCTGGGCTTTCTTGCCGTTGACGGCGTCTTCAATCCTGATACCGGGAAAGTAGTTGCGCAGGCACTTCTTCACCAGGTCACGAATGAACGAAGCATCATCCACCACCAACACACTTACCTTACTCATCGACCACCCCTTTAAAAAATCCCGGCAAGCATAACGCTTAGCTGATGGCAATTTGCCAAAACTCTTCAGTCACGCCGGTACTTTTTCATTCGCGGGTGCTATGAATTCGAAAACCACAAACAAAAACGCCCGACCAAAAGGCCGGGCGCTTTTCTTGGGCAATCTTACTTATCGTCAGGTTTGCCCGGAACATTAGCGTTTTCAGCGCTTGTGCCTTCAACTTCTTCCTTCATGCGCTTGAGTCCCAGGTGACGCACGTCAGTGCCGCGCACCAGGTAGATCACCAGTTCCGAGATATTGCGCGCGTGGTCGCCAATCCGCTCGAGAGAACGCAGGACCCAGATGATGCTCAAGACCCGCGAGATAGAGCGCGGGTCTTCCATCATGTAGGTAGCCAACTCACGCAGTGCGGTCTTGTATTCGCGGTCGATGATCTTGTCGTACTGCGCCACCGACAGCGCCAGGTCGGCGTCGAAGCGGGCGAAGGCGTCCAGCGCATCGCGGACCATGTTGCGCACCTGGTCGCCGATGTGCCGGACCTCGACGTAACCACGCGGCGCTTCGCCTTCTTCGCACAACTGGATAGCACGGCGGGCGATCTTGGTCGCTTCATCGCCAATACGCTCCAGGTCGATCACCGATTTGGAGATGCTGATGATCAAGCGCAAGTCGGACGCAGCCGGCTGACGACGGGCCAGAATGCGCAGGCACTCTTCGTCGATGTTGCGCTCCATCTGGTTGATCTGGTCGTCGATCTCGCGCACTTGCTGGGCCAGACCCGTGTCGGCCTCGATCAGCGCGGTCACCGCGTCGTTGACCTGTTTCTCGACCAGACCACCCATCGCCAGGAGGTGGCTGCGCACCTCCTCGAGTTCGGCATTGAACTGCTGGGAGATGTGATGCGTGAGGCTGTCTTTACTAATCATGGTTGGCGTCCTTGGAGCGTCCGGGAAGGTGCGGTCGACCGCAGCATTGGTTCAGTGAGCCACGAAGGCTTCCTAGCCGTAACGACCCGTGATGTAGTCTTCGGTCTGCTTCTTCGCCGGATTGGTGAACAGGGTGTCGGTGTCGCCGAACTCCACCAGTTTGCCCATGTACATGAACGCTGTGTAGTCGGAAACCCGAGCGGCCTGTTGCATGTTGTGGGTAACGATAACGATGGTGAATTTGGATTTCAGTTCGTAGATCAGCTCTTCGACTTTCAGCGTCGAGATCGGATCGAGTGCCGAGCACGGCTCGTCGAGCAGCAGGACTTCCGGCTCCACGGCGATGGTGCGGGCAATCACCAGACGTTGTTGCTGACCGCCGGACAGGCCGAGTGCCGATTCGTGCAGGCGGTCCTTGACCTCCTCCCACAACGCCGCGCCCTTGAGTGCCCACTCGACCGCTTCGTCGAGCACGCGCTTTTTGTTGATGCCTTGAATACGCAGGCCGTAGACCACGTTTTCATAGATGGTTTTCGGGAACGGGTTAGGCTTCTGGAATACCATCCCGACCCGGCGACGCAGCTCGGCGACGTCTTCGCCCTTGCGGTAGATGTTGTTGCCGTACAGGTTGATTTCGCCTTCCACGCGGCAGCCATCGACCAGATCGTTCATCCGGTTGAAGGTGCGCAGCAGGGTCGACTTGCCGCAACCGGACGGGCCGATGAAGGCAGTCACACGTTGCTTGGGGATATTCATGCTGACGTCGAACAGCGCTTGTTTGTCGCCGTAGTACAGGCTCAGGGCCGGGACTTCGATGGCAACGGTTTCTTGCGCCAGGCTCAGGCTCTGCTTGTCGCGACCCAGGGCGGACATGTTGATGCCGTGGCTATGTGCTTCGTGCTGCATGGGAGGCTCCCTGTGCTAACAAATTCGTTTCAGTGAGCCGCTGGCATCGGGGCCAGCGGCGCATTCAATTTTGAGGACCGCTATCAGCTATCCAAAGCTTTGTATTTCTCGCGCAGGTGGTTACGAATCCACACTGCCGACAGGTTAAGCGTGGCGATCACCAGCACCAGCAGCAGCGCTGTGGCGTACACCAACGGCCGTGCGGCTTCGACGTTCGGGCTCTGGAAGCCGACGTCATAGATATGGAAGCCCAAGTGCATGATTTTCTGATCAAGGTGAAGGTACGGGTAGTTGCCATCCACCGGCAGCGACGGCGCCAGTTTCACCACACCTACGAGCATCAGCGGCGCCACTTCACCCGCGGCACGGGCCACGGCGAGGATCATGCCGGTCATCATCGCCGGGCTGGCCATTGGCAGGACGATCTTCCACAGCGTTTCCGCCTTGGTCGCGCCGAGTGCCAACGAACCTTCACGGACGGTGCGAGGAATCCGCGCCAGACCTTCTTCAGTGGCGACAATTACCACCGGCACCGCCAGCAGCGCCAGGGTCAGCGAGGCCCAGAGCAGACCCGGCGTACCGAAGGTCGGCGCCGGCAAGGCTTCAGGGAAGAACAAACGGTCGACCGAACCGCCCAGCACGTAGACGAAGAAGCCCAGACCAAACACACCGTAAACGATGGCCGGTACACCCGCCAGGTTGTTCACGGCAATGCGGATCAGTCGGGTCATTGGGCCTTGGCGCGCATATTCACGCAGGTAGACCGCCGCCAGCACGCCGAACGGGGTAACGATCATGGCCATGATCAGGGTCATCATCACCGTGCCGAAAATCGCCGGGAAGATCCCGCCTTCGGTGTTGGCTTCACGTGGGTCGTCGCTGAGGAATTCCCAGACCTTGCTGAAGTAGAAGCCGACTTTGGTCAGCGTGCTCATGGCGTTCGGCTGGTAGGCGTGAACCACTTTGCCGATACCGATTTCCACTTCTTTGCCATTGGCATCGCGGGCCGTGAGGCTGTCGCGATTGAACTGCGTGTGCAGGTCACTGAGTTGCGCTTCGACCGCCTGGTAGCGATTGTTCAGCTCGGCGCGCTCGCCATCCATATCAGCCTGAGCGGCGGCGTCGAGGGTGCCGGCCAGTTCCAGCTTGCGGGCATGCAGACGCAGACGTTCAAGGCCAGAGTTGATGGCGCCGATGTCAGACTTCTCGAGGACTTTCAGTTGCGCGGCGAGCTTGTTGACGCGCTCGACACGTGATTGCAGTTCTGGCCAGGCGGCCTCGCCCTCAGCAATGACCTTGCCGTCCTGTTTGACGTTGACCAGGTAGCCGTAGAAGTTGCCCCACTCACGACGCTCAATGGTCATCAGTTCCGGCGGCGTGGTCTGGTTGGTCAGCCACTCGCCGACGGTCCAGGTGAAATCGTTGCCGTTCAGGTCACGGTTGCCGACCTTGATCAGCTCGCGGGTCATGAACTCCGGGCCTTGATCGGGCACTGGCAGGCCAGCACTTTTCAGGCGCTCACGGGGCACTTCTTCTTTCTGCACCACTTCGCCGATGACGATGTGATTGGCCTGGTTCGGCACGTCGTAACTGGCGTGCATCAGGTCCGCCGGCCAGAAGTGGCCCAGACCGCGCACGGCAATCACTGCCAGCAAACCGATAGTCATGATGACCGCGATGGAGACCGCACCACCGCTGATCCAGACGCCTGGGGCGCCGCTCTTGAACCAGCCTTTTAGGGAGTTCTGTTTCACAGACTTCTACCTTTCTTAAAGCGACGAGTATTTCTTGCGCAGACGCTGACGGATCAGCTCGGCGAGGGTGTTCATGATGAAGGTGAACAACAGCAGCACCAGCGCCGAGAGGAACAGCACGCGGTAGTGGCTGCCGCCGACTTCCGATTCGGGCATTTCCACCGCAACGTTGGCGGCCAGGGTGCGCAGGCCTTCGAACAGGTTCATTTCCATAACCGGGGTGTTACCGGTGGCCATCAGCACGATCATGGTTTCACCCACCGCACGGCCCATGCCGATCATCAAGGCCGAGAAGATGCCCGGACTGGCGGTGAGGATCACCACACGAGTCATGGTCTGCCATGGCGTAGCGCCGAGCGCCAGCGAACCCAATGTCAGGCCACGCGGCACACTGAACACGGCGTCTTCGGCGATCGAGTAGATGTTCGGGATCACCGCAAAGCCCATGGCCAGACCGACTACCAGAGCGTTGCGCTGGTCATAGGTGATGCCCAGGTCGTGGGAGATCCACATGCGCATGTCGCCGCCGAAGAACCAGGCCTCCATGTACGGGCTCATGTACAGCGAGAGCCAGCCGACGAACAGGATCACCGGAATCAGGATCGCGCTTTCCCAACCGTCCGGTACCCGCACGCGCAGCGATTCAGGCAAGCGACTGAAGGCGAAACCGGCGACCAGGATGCCGACCGGCATCAACAGCAGCAGGCTGAAGATCCCCGGCAGATGGCCTTCGACATACGGCGCCAAAAACAGACCGGCGAAGAAGCCGAGGATCACCGTCGGCATTGCTTCCATCAGCTCGATCACCGGTTTGACCTTGCGGCGCATGCCCGGAGCCATGAAGTAAGCGGTATAGATCGCAGCGGCAACGGCCAGTGGTGCGGCCAGCAGCATGGCGTAGAACGCCGCTTTCAGCGTACCGAAGGTCAGCGGCGAGAGGCTCAGCTTGGGTTCGAAGTCGGTGTTGGCGGCGGTCGATTGCCAGACGTATTTGGGCTCGTCGTAGTTCTCGTACCAGACTTTGCTCCACAACGCGCTCCAGGAAACTTCCGGGTGCGGGTTGTCCAGCAGCAGCGGTTGCAGCTTGCCGCCCTGTTCGACGATGACGCGGTTGGCCCGAGGCGACAGACCAAAGATGCCCGCGCCGTCGACCACTTGATCAACCAGCAAGGTGCGGTGGGCGGTGCTGTGGAACACGCCGAGCTTGCCCGAGGCATCCAGTGCGATGAAGCCTTTGCGGCGTTCTTCGGCAGTGATTTCGACGATTGGCGTGGTGCCCATCTGGAAGGTGCGAATCTGTTTCAGCCGCTGCTCGCCATCCGGGTCGCGGGCCATGAACCACTGGGCCAGGCCACCTTTGGAGTTACCGATGATTAACGAGATACCGCCCACCAGTTGGGTACTGGCAGTCACTTCGGCATTGCCGTCTTCGAGCAGCTTGTAGCGACCGTTGAGGCTCTTGTCGCGCAGGCTGAACACGTCGGCCTGGGCACGACCGTTAACCACATACAACCATTGCTGGCGCGGGTCGATGAAGATCGCTTTGACCGTCTCGGTCATTTGCGGCAGTTCGAT
>JAPLSD010000800.1 GCA_026398835.1 Pseudomonas sp. | reverse complement strand
GCTTCTGTTCGGCACTGACTTCGCCATAGTCGACGATCACGATCACCTGCGGATTGCGCTCGACCACGGTTTCCCAGTTGACCCGGGTCCAGCTGGCGTCGACGTCATCGAGGATATTGCGCCCGCCGGCGGCGTCGATCAGCGCTTGCGGCATACCGAGGCGGCCGGAAGTCATGGCGCGGTCTTCGCCGCTGTCGTAGAGGAAGACTCGGGGCTTTTCTGCTGGCAGATCCTTCTGAACGTCGGCGACCTGGTCCTGCATTTGCGCGATCAATTGGTTAGCGCGATCCTGCACGTCGAAAATCTTCCCGAGGTTGCGCAGGTCGTTGTAAGTGTCTTCCAGGGTGGCCGGCGGACGCTTCATGACGAAGGCGCAGGACTCGGTCAGTTCGTAGACATTGATCCCCAGCGGACCGAGGGTCTGCGGCGTCAGGTCACCGCCCACGCGCATGCCGTAATCCCAACCGGCGAAGAGGAAATCGACGTTGGCATTGAGCAGGGTTTCCACCGACGGGTACTTGGCCGCCAGTTCCGGCAAGCCCTCGAGGATGGTCTGCATTTCAGGTGTCACCGCTTTCCAGCCACTGATGCCGCTGTACCCGACCATGCTCGGTTTGAGGCCGAGGGCGAGCATCATTTGCGTCATGTTGATGTCGTGGCTGAGGGCGTGTTTCGGCGCCTGTTTGAAGGTCACTTGCCGGTTGCAGCTCTGGATCGTCAGCGGGTAGTGGGTCGCCTCGGCGAATGCCTGGGCAGTGCCCGACAGCAAGACGACGGACAGGCCGGTGCGCAGCAGGGAACGCAATATCATGGTTGGGTTATCCAGGTAATTCGTGGGTAGCCGGACAGCGGGTGTTGATCGATCAGGGCTTCGACACCGAACACTTCGCGCAATAACGGGACGGTCAGCACTTCGCTCGGCGTACCGCTGGCGACGATACGACCGCCGTTGATGACGTACAGTCGATCGCAAAACGCAGCGGCGAGATTCAGGTCGTGGATGCTGGCGAGGGTGCCGATCTGCAAGCGTTTGACCAGTTGCAACAGCTCCAGCTGATAGCGCGGGTCGAGGTGGTTGGTCGGCTCGTCGAGGATCAGCAGTTGCGGTTGCTGAGCCAGAGCGCGGGCGAGGATCACCCGCTGCTTTTCACCGCCCGAGAGGGTGGCGAAAGCGTGGTCCTCGAAGCCCAGCAGGCCGACCGATTCCAGTGCTTGCCGGCTGATGCGGCGGTCTTCAAGGGTGTCGCCGTCGAACAGACCTTTGTGTGGTGTACGACCCATGGCGACCACTTCATCGACGGTCAGGCCGAAGGCATCAGGGAATTCCTGCAGCACCACCGCGATACGTTGCGCGGACCAGCGAGGCGATTGTTTCCAGACGTTGTGATGTTCGAGTCTGACCTCGCCGCGTTCAGGTTTACTGAAGCGATAGGCACAGCGCAGCAGGCTGGTCTTGCCGCTGCCGTTGGGCCCGATCAAACCGACGAACTCACCTGCCGCCACCTGCAGGTTGGCCTCACGCAGCTGAAACTGGTGATGGCAATGGCCGTGACCCAAAGGGGTCCAGGCCAAATTGGTGAGGTTCAGCGAGGTCATTCAATACTCATCAGTTGCGTTGAGGTGAACTCAGGTCGTACTCATTGCGGGCCGGCATTGTAGAGCCTACAACGCCTTTTCATGTACCTCGCTGTCTTCAGGTTGAAGATGAAGCCGACTCGGTTTTCCCCATCAGACGCGACAGCAGCAGCCGATCCAGAACCCACACCACAATCAACGACGCACCCACCAACGGAAATGCCACGGCTAGCGCGAACATGATGACCATCGCGGTCTTCCACGTTGGCAGGTCATGACGCAACGGCGGTACACCGAGCCGCCCCTGTGGACGACGCTTCCACCAGATCACCACACCGCTGACCGCGCTGAGCAGAATCATCAGGCACACCAGCAGCACGACGATCTGATTGAACGCCCCGAACATCTTGCCTTCATGCAGCATCACGCCCAGTTCCGTGGCGCGGGCGACGTTGCTGTAGTGCTGCCAACGCACATCGGCGAGCACGTTGCCGGTGTATTGATCGACATGCAGGGTGGCGTCGTTGCGCGGGTCGTCGGCGAATACCGCGATGGTGAACACACCGCTGGCGGTGGTTGGAAAGGTGATGCTGTAGCCCGGCTCGACCTTGCGTTGTTCGGCGATGTTTTGCACGTCTTGCAAGGCGATGGTCGGTGCAGCGGGCGCGGTGGCCGCGTCGCCATGGGCCATGTGTTCGGCATGGTCGCCGGACATCGGCATCGGCGTATTTTCCATGGCCCATGGCACGGTCTGGCGTGTCGCGGTATTGAGGCTGCGGGCCTCTTGATCCGACGTGGGCACCTCGTTCCACATGGCCGCCGGGAAGCGGTTCCAGAGCTCGGCATACTGCTTGCCCCAGAAACCGGTCCAGGTCATGCCGCTGAGCAGCATCACCAGCAAAAACGCCGCGCCCCAGAAACCGGTTACCGCATGCAGGTCGCGCCAGAACAAACGCCCGCGATTGCTCAAGCGTGGCCACAGCACACCGGCCGAGGACTTGCCGCGCGGCCACCACAGGTACAGACCGGACACCACCAGCATGATGCCCCAGCCCGCGGCCAGCTCGACCAATCGATCACCCACGGTGCCGATCATCAACTCACCATGAATGGCGCGGGCAATGGCTTGCAGGTTTTTTTTGGCGTCCTGGTCGCCAAGGATTTCTCCGCGATACGGGTCGATGAACACGTTCAGTTCATGACCGTCGTTTTGCACCACGAACTGCGCGCTGCGCTCAACGTTGGCCGGCGGCAGGTATTGCTTGATCTGCCCTTGTGGATAAGCGACCTGCACGCGGCGAAGTTGCTCGTCGGCACTGAGGGTGTGATGCCCGGCCGGGACGTTCAGCAGGTTGCCGTACATCAACGGGTCGAGCTGGGGTTTGAACAGATAGATGATCCCGGTCAGGGCCAGCATCACCATGAACGGCGCGACGAACAGCCCGGCATAGAAATGCCAGCGCCAGGCCAGGTTGTAAAAAGACACTTTAGGTTGGCTCATCAAGAGTGCTCCGCTTTGGCGATTTAATTGTTTGTTTGGCGGTCTTAAACAACGCTTAGAAACTCATGTCCACCTTGGTCCAGAGCGTGCGCCCCGGTTCGTTGATGGCTTGCGGGTCATTGGCCGGGTAGCCGAACCCGGCGTTGCCGGCCAGGTTCAGGTGCTCGGCGTAGGCCTTGTCGAACAGGTTGTCGACGCCAGTACTGACCTTGAGGTTTTTGTTGATGCGGTACGCGCCGTTAAGCGAGAACACACCAAAACCCGAGCTTTTATCGAAGTCTTTGCCGACCACGTTGCCCTTGTTCTGATCGATACGGTTCTGCGTCGCGACCACCCGCCACAAGGCACCGGCACTCCAGTTGTCCTGGCTGTAAGTCAGGCCGAAACGCGCATCCAGCGGCGGCATTTGCGGCAGGGCGTTGCCATCGCTGCTGTTCTTGCCCCAGGCGTAGGCGAGGGTGGCGTCGGTTTTCCAGTTGGACGTGAGTTGGTACGCCGCACCGAGCTCGCCGCCCATGATCCGTGCGTCGATGTTCTCGGCTTGCGGGGTCGTGCCCATCATCCCGGGCGTGTAGTCGAACAGAATGTAATCACGCACTTGCCCGACATAACCCGAGGCCCAGGCGTCGAGATCCTCGGTTTTGTATTGCAGGCCGAAGTCGAGCTGAGTGGTCTTTTCCGGCTTGAT
>JAPLSD010000314.1 GCA_026398835.1 Pseudomonas sp. | reverse complement strand
GAACATGAATTTCCACACCCGCAAATGGGTAAAACCCGAAGACCTCAACCCCAACGGCACGCTGTTCGGCGGCAGCCTGTTGCGCTGGATCGACGAAGAAGCGGCGATCTACGCCATCGTCCAGTTGGGCAATCAGCGCGTGGTCACCAAGTACATTTCCGAAATCAACTTTGTCAGCGCCTCGCGTCAGGGCGACATCATCGAACTGGGCATCACCGCCACCGAGTTCGGCCGCACCTCGATCACCCTGACCTGCGAAGTACGCAACAAAATCACCCGCAAAAGCATCCTCACGGTCGAAAAAATGGTTTTCGTGAATCTCGGTGAGGATGGTTTGCCGGCACCCCATGGCCAGACCGAGATCAAATACGTGAAGGATCAGTTTAAGGAAGACGCGCCTGTCGAATAACGTGAGGCTTCTGTAGGAGCAGCCGGTCGACGCTCGATTGCTCGCGATAGCGCGACTCGTCGCGCCAGAGATACCGTGTGGTATTCATCGCGGGCAAGTCGGATCGCCGCACCGCTCGCTCCTACGCGCAAACATTGACCGCAGCCGCTTCGCGACGTTGCAGATAGATGAAGAACAGCGCGGTGAGCACCGTCAGGCCGCTCACCAGTGCACCGGTCCAGGGCAGGTCGGCGAGGTCGGCGCCGCTGGCGACTACCAATCCGCCGATCCAGGCGCCGGCGGCATTGCCGAGGTTGAAGGCGCTTTGGTTCAGGGTCGAGCCCAGATTTGGCGCTTCGTGAGCCTGGTCGATGATCAGCAATTGCAGGATCGGGCACAGGGCGAAGGCGAACACCCCCCACAACAGCAGCGTGATGGCCGCCGGGATTACCGAGTGGCTGGTCTGGCTGAACGCGGCCAGGACGATCACCACGGCCAACGCCATTCCCACCAGTGACGGCAGCAAGCGGCTGTCTGCCAAGCGACCGCCGAGCATGCTGCCGGCGGTGAGGCCGACACCGAACAACAGCAACATGATGGTGACGCCGTGGGGGCTGACGCCAGTGATGTCCTGCAGAATCGGCGCGATGTAAGTAAAGACGCTGAACAAGCTGGTGGACGCCAGCACGCTCATACCCAGTGCCAACAACACATTAGTCTTGCCGAGTACTTTGAACTCGCTGGCGAGGTTGGCTTTGTCCATGGCGATTTCCTTCGGCAGCCAGACCCACTGGGCAACGGCCGCAATCACGCCGATCACCGACACCGCCCAGAAGGTCGAGCGCCAGCCGGCGTATTGCCCAAGCGCGGTGCCCAAAGGCACGCCGAGCACGTTGGCCAGCGTCAGACCGGTGAACATCATGGCAATTGCCTGAGCCCGTTTGTTCGGCGCCACTAGCCCGGCAGCGACCACCGAGCCGATGCCGAAGAACGCACCGTGGCACAGCGCGGTGATCACCCGAGCCGCCATCAATGTGACGTAGTTCGGCGCCAGTGCGCAGAGGATATTGCCGAGGATGAACATCAAGGTCATGCCCAGTAGCGTAGCTTTGCGCGGCATGTTGGCGGTGCCGATCGCCAGGATCGGTGCGCCGAACACCACACCCAGGGCGTAGCCGGTGATCAGCAGGCCAGCATCGGGAATGCTGACACCAAGGTCTCTGGCGACATCGGGCAGCAAGCCCATGATGACGAATTCAGTGGTGCCGATGCCGAAAGCGGCAACAGCCAGTGCAAGCAAGGCGAGTGGCATGCGCAGGGTCTCTGTCTGTAGTCTTGACGCTCTGATCAGGCATACGCATGCCGGCTACCTTCTCCGTTGGAGTGGGCAGCAGCAAAAATTTATTGGAATAGGTATGTGCGCAACTGAGTGCGGCGTGGTCGGCCTCAGTATAAACAGCTGTTGATAGATGGCGAATCAATTCTCTTAATCCAGACAAGGAGTGTGCCGTGCTTGCGACGGCTCTGGTGTTGGTGGCCGCGCTGTTGCACGCGGTCTGGAATACCCTGATCAAATTCAGTGGCGAGCGCTTGTTGGTGGTGGCCTGTATGGACGCCGTGGCAATGCTCTTCGTCGCGCTGATGTTGAGTTTTGTGTCGTTGCCGCCGGCACACATCTGGCCGTGGATCCTCGCCTCTGCGGCGTTCGAGTTGCTCTATCGTTACTTGCTGATTCAGGCCTATCGGGTCGGCGATCTGGGGCTGGTGTATCCGCTGATGCGCGGACTGTCGCCATTGGTGGTGCTGGCCTTGACCCTGATCTTCGCCGGTGAAGTGCTGACGGCCCAGCAGATCCTCGGGATTTTGCTGATCCCCTTTGGGATGCTCTGTCTGCTCTGGCAGGGCGGTGGCGGAGAGCGTTTGCCGTGGTCGATGCTGCCGGTGGTGGCGTTGATCGGTCTGTGTATCGGCGGCTACACCTTCATCGACGGGCAGGCCTTGCGGCGTTGGTCGCACCCGCTGGATTTCCTGGTGTGGGTGACGCTGTTCAGTGCCTGGCCGTTTCCCTTGTTGGCGCTGGTGCGTAAACGTCCCGCTTTCATGTTGTTCTGGCGCGAGCAATGGCGGCTGGGGTTGAGCGTCGGCTTCTGCGTGCTGTTCAGCTACGCTTTGGTGCTATGGGCCATGCAGTTGGGCTCGATTGCCGAGGCGGCGGCATTGCGCGAGATCAGCGTAATTCTGGTGGTGCTGTTCGGGATGCGCTACTTGAAAGAACCTTTCGGCCAGCCGCGGCTCTTAGCCTGTGGGCTGGTGCTGATTGGCATGCTGGTCATGAAGTTTTAAACCAGACCTCAATAGAACTCTAAAAAGGACTCTGCAATGACTGTCGCGTTTTGGTGTGTGTTGATCGCCATTTTTCTTCCGTACCTGTGCGCCTGTGTTGCCAAGTACAGTGGCGGCAAATTCGGGCTTCGGGAGAACCATGATCCGCGGGCTTTTCTCGACAACCTCGAAGGGTTCGCCAAGCGCGCTCACTCCGCGCAGTTGAACAGCTTCGAAGTGACCCCGGCGTTTGCCGCAGGGGTGATCATTGCGCATATCGCCGACAACGCCGAGCTTGTGACCATCGATGTGTTGGCGGTGTTGTTCATCACCAGTCGGCTGCTCTACATCATTTGCTATCTGGCGGATTGGGCGATGTTGCGTTCGTTCGTTTGGTTTGTGGGTATGGCGCTTATTGCCAGCTTCTTTATT
>JAPLSD010000677.1 GCA_026398835.1 Pseudomonas sp. | reverse complement strand
TTCACACAACGAAACCGCCTGAAACAACACGTTCTCCAATTGCCGGACGTTGCCCGGCCAGTGGTAATGACTGAGCCGATCCATCGCCGCCGGCGCCAGTTTCGGCAAGGGGCAACCGATCTGCCGGCTGGCCTGATCAAGAAAGTGCTCCACCAGCGGCGTCAAACCGTCGAGGCATTCGCGCAACGGAGGGATATGCAGGGACAGCACGTTAAGCCGATGGTAAAGGTCCTGACGAAACTCACCACGGGCACACAACTCAGACAGGTCGACCTGAGTCGCGCAAATCACCCGCACATCCAGATAAACCTCTTCGTCGCTGCCCACCCGTCGGAAGCAGCCATCCTGCAAAAAGCGCAGCAGCTTGACCTGCAAACGCGGGCTCATTTCCCCTACGCCATCCAGAAACAGCGTGCCACCCGCCGTCAGTTCCAGCAGACCGAGCTTACCTTCGGCCCGCGCGCCTTCGAATGCACCCGGGCCATAACCGAACAGCTCGGTCTCGGCCATCGACTCCGGCAAACCGGCGCAGTTGAGCGCCATCAACGGTGACTGCCCACGCGGACTGGCCAGGTGACAGGCGCGGGCCAACAACTCCTTGCCGGTACCGGTCTCGCCCTCGATCAGCAGCGGCGCATCCAGCGGCGCCATGCGGCGCGCTTCGCGAACCACCGCCGCCATGACTTTAGAACTCTGGAAAATGCTGTCAAAGCCGCGCAGTTCCTGCTTGCGCACATTGTAGATACGCTCGCCGACCCGATCCGCCCGGTGCAGCGTCAGCACGGCCCCAGCCATGGCCTCGCTGTCGTCATGCTCCGATTGCAGCGGCGCGATATCGGCCAAAAATACATCGCCCTTGACCTTGACCCGCAGGCCATTGATCCGCGACTTGTTGGCGCGAACCAGTTCAGGCAAATCGAAATCTTCGGCATAGCGCGACAGCGGAATCCCCGGCACCTCGTCTACCCGCACACCGAGCAACTGTGCCGCCGCGCGGTTCGCCGCAACAATGGAGCCGCCCATGTCGATGGACAGCACCGGAAACTCCAGCGCCCCCAGCAACGCGTTGAGCTCCATATGCCGACGCTCGCTGGGCATCAGCCCTACCCGCTTGACGCCGAACACACCGGCAATCGCCTCGAATTTCGGACGCAGCGCCTGGAACTGGATGTTGATCAGATTCGGGCAATGCAGGTAGATAGCATTGCCGTGCTCGCCGCCGACTTCCCCGCGGGCGACGTTGATCCCGTACTCCACCAGCAGATTGAGAATGTCGCGCAGGATGCCGATGCGATTCTGGCAGTGGACTTTGATACGCATATAAAGGTCCAAAGAGTGTTGTTGGGAGATAAAGGCCCGCTATTTTTTTGAAGTCGGGCTCAGTTAGTCGTCAAGATTATGTGACAGTTACAGGCCTTTTCAAACCGGCAGATCTCAATGAGTGCGGGATCAGGGTCTTTTCGTAACGAAAACTTTACGAAAAACAAGGAAAATTCCTACTTGCCCTCCATCGGAGGTGCTGCAACTTGTTCTTCTCTGAGCTATCTCTATGGGCATAGCAGGACATAACAAGAACGTATCCCCTAGCAGGAGAGCAGCATGAAGCAGACGCACTACGTGGCTCGCGAGCCCGATGCGCAAGGTTTTATCGACTACCCCGCCGAAGAACATGCGGTGTGGAACACGCTGATCACTCGCCAACTGAAAGTGCTCGAAGGTCGTGCGTGCCAGGAATACCTGGACGGCATCGAAAAACTCGGCCTGCCCCATGACCGCATTCCACAACTCGGCGAAATCAATCAGGTGCTGGGCGCCACCACCGGCTGGCAAGTCGCTCGGGTTCCGGCGCTGATCCCCTTCCAGACCTTCTTCGAATTACTGGCCAACAAGCAGTTTCCGGTAGCGACCTTTATTCGTACCCGCGAAGAGCTGGATTACCTGCAAGAGCCGGACATTTTCCACGAGATCTTTGGCCACTGTCCGCTGCTGACCAACCCCTGGTTCGCCGAATTCACCCACACCTACGGCAAGCTTGGTCTGCAAGCGTCCAAGGAAGAACGGGTCTACCTGGCGCGGCTATACTGGATGACCATCGAGTTCGGTCTGGTGGACACCCCACAAGGCAAACGCATCTACGGCGGCGGCATTTTGTCCTCGCCGAAGGAAACCGTGTATAGCCTGTCGGATGAGCCGGAACATCAGGCGTTCGATCCGCTGGAATGCATGCGCACGCCGTATCGCATCGACATTCTGCAACCGCTGTACTTTGTCTTGCCGAACCTCAAGCGTCTGTTCGATCTGGCCCACGAAGACATCATGGGCATGGTCAAGCAAGGCATGCAGCTGGGGTTACACACTCCGAAATTTCCGCCAAAAGCGGCGTGACACGCGCCTTTTGGCATCAGGTGAGTCTGTTACGGGCCGACGCTTTGCTTTAGCGTGGTCCCACCGCTCGGTAACGATGACACCGTTTTCCAAACACTCGATTTCAGGAACACATCATGTCCACATTGAACCAAGCCCATTGCGAAGCCTGCCGCGCCGATGCTCCACAAGTCAGCGACGAAGAACTGCCGGTACTGATCAAGCAGATCCCTGACTGGAACATCGAAGTTCGCGACAGCGTCATGCAGCTGGAAAAAGTCTTCCTGTTCAAAAACTTCAAATTCGCCCTGGCCTTCACCAACGCTGTCGGTGAAATCTCCGAGGCCGAAGGCCACCACCCAGGTTTGCTCACCGAGTGGGGCAAAGTCACCGTGACCTGGTGGAGCCACTCGATCAAAGGCCTGCATCGCAACGACTTCATCATGGCCGCGCGCACTGACGAAGTGGCCAAAGACGCCGAGGGCCGCAAATAATGCATTTCAATGCCATCGGCCGAGTGCCCGGCGACCCGATTCTCGGCCTGATGGAGGCCTACGCGTCGGATACGAACCCGCGCAAATTCGACTTGGGTGTTGGCGTCTACAAAGACGCCCAGGGCCTGACGCCGATTCTTCAGTCGGTGAAACTGGCCGAACAACGGCTGATCGATCGGCAAACCACCAAGACCTACATCGGTGGTCACGGCGACGCGCTGTTCGGCAAGGTCATCAATGATCTGGTGCTGGGTGCGGATTCCGAGCTAATTGCTCAGCAACGGGCTGGCGCAACCCAGACCCCGGGCGGCACCGGCGCACTGCGCCTGAGCGCCGACTTCATCGCCCGTTGCCTGCCGGGTCGTGGCATCTGGCTGAGCAATCCGACCTGGCCAATTCACGAAACCATCTACGCAGCGGCCGGCCTCAAGGTCAGCCACTATCCGTATGTCGGCAGCGACAACCGCCTCGACGTCGAAGCGATGCTGGCGACCTTGCATCTGGTGCCCAAGGGTGACGTCGTACTGCTGCACGCCTGCTGCCACAACCCCACCGGTTTCGATTTGTCCCACGATGACTGGCGCCGGGTGCTGGAGATCGTCCGCAGCCGTGAACTGCTGCCACTGATCGACTTCGCTTACCAAGGCTTCGGCGACGGCCTGGAGCAAGATGCATGGGCCGTGCGATTGTTCGCACAGGCGCTGCCTGAGTTGCTGATCACCAGCTCATGCTCGAAAAACTTCGGCCTGTACCGCGAACGCACTGGTGCGCTGATCGTCTGCGCAGCCAATGCCGACAAGCTGCTGGATATCCGTAGCCAACTGGCCTTTATCGCCCGCAACCTGTGGTCGACACCGCCGGATCATGGCGCCGCAGTGGTCGCCACCATCCTCGCTGATCCAGAACTGAAAAATCTTTGGGCCGATGAAGTCGAAGCGATGCGCCTGCGCATCGCTCAGCTGCGTTCTGGCCTGGTGGAAGCCCTCGAGCCCCACGGTCTTGGCGAACGCTTCGCCCATATCGGCGTACAGCGCGGGATGTTTTCCTACACAGGCCTGACACCGACACAGGTCCAGCGCCTGCGGGAAAACCATAGCGTGTACATGGTCAGCTCAGGACGGGCCAACGTCGCCGGTATCGATGCGACGCGCCTGGAATTGCTGGCTGAGGCGATTGCTGAGGTGTGTGCATAACACCTATGGCGAGGGGGCATCCCCTCGCCCAATTTCATCCCTCCCTCACCTGTCTAGACAACCCCATCCGTCGCAACAATTGGATATAAAAGACTATTTGCCATTTCCAGTGCTGTATCCTCTCCAGGCTTTTTTAAAAGCGCGGATCTACCAGCGATTTAAAAACAGACCTTGCGAGGAGCGACGACGATGCACGAAATACCTAATCTCCCCTTCCCAAGCCTGCACGAGACTGAGCAGACAACCCCGCAACAAGCCGGAGCCCAACAGCCCGAGCCCAAAGAAGCTGCTGAACGCCGCAAGGCCGACAGCGAAGACTGAGTGTGCTACCCAGACCGTGTGGAAAGCGCTAAATCATGCGCTTTCCACACAGCCTGAACGTTAGAGACCCAAACCATGACCGACAACTTCAGCGAAACCCAAGCCAGCGCTCTGATCGGCACCGCTGAAAAGATGATCGAGATCTGGAATCGCCTCACCCCGCAAAAACAAGCCGCACTGCTGCAACGCTTCGGTACCCAGGAAAATGCGCTTGCCGCTCTGGTCGCCACGCAAATGCTGGCCCCCGCCAAATCCTGATATTTCCCGCCTGAATCAAACGGCCGCTGGAACCTCGTCGTCGGCGAGATAGTTTTTCGTTTTAACGCCCTGCATCGGCATAACCATCGGTATCATAAGCAGCCTATCTATCCCGCTGCCCCCGTGGACCTTTACCCATGCCAGATACCCAGCGCCCCATGGCGGTCACGCTGCAAGTCGTTTCCATCGTGCTTTTCACCTTCATTGGCTACCTGAATATCGGCATTCCCCTGGCCGTATTGCCGGGTTACGTGCACAGCGACCTGGGTTTCGGCGCAGTAATCGCAGGCCTGGTAATCAGCGTGCAATACCTCGCCACCCTGCTCAGCCGCCCCTATGCCAGCCGGATCATCGACAACCTGGGCAGCAAACGTGCGGTGATGTATGGCCTGGCCGGTTGCGGCTTGAGCGGTGTGTTCATGCTGCTGTCGGCCTGGCTGCAGAGCATGCCGACCCTGAGCCTGACCAGTCTGTTGATCGGCCGACTGGTGCTGGGCAGCGCCGAAAGCCTGGTGGGTTCCGGCTCGATTGGCTGGGGTATCGGCCGGGTCGGCGCGCAGAACACCGCCAAGGTTATTTCCTGGAACGGTATCGCCAGTTACGGCGCGCTGGCCATTGGCGCGCCGCTGGGGGTGCTGTTGGTCAATCAACTGGGGCTCTGGAGTATGGGCGTCAGCATTCTGTTGCTGGCCGTACTGGGACTGCTGCTGGCCTGGCCGAAAACCGCTGCACCCATCGTGGTCGGTGAACGTTTGCCATTTCTGCATGTATTGGGACGGGTGTTGCCACACGGTTGCGGCCTGGCTTTGGGCTCGATCGGTTTTGGCACCATCGCCACCTTCATCACGCTGTATTACGCCACTCAGCACTGGTCCAACGCCGTGCTGTGCCTGAGCCTGTTCGGCGCCTGCTTCATCGGTGCGCGATTGCTGTTCGGCAATTTGATCAATCGCCTGGGTGGCTTTCGCGTGGCCATTGCCTGCCTGTCGGTGGAAAGCCTGGGGCTCTTGCTCTTGTGGCTGGCTCCCGATGCTCACTGGGCATTGGCCGGCGCAGCCTTGAGCGGATTCGGCTTTTCACTGGTGTTTCCGGCCTTGGGCGT
>JAPLSD010000230.1 GCA_026398835.1 Pseudomonas sp. | reverse complement strand
TTCGTCGAGGCAGTCACGGCTGTACTCGGACAGGCGGACCATGCGCTCTTTGTTCACTGCGTAGCGGCTGGCGGTGCAGTTGCGCAGCATCTGCGCCATCCACAGGTATTGGTCGATGTCCGCGGTGGCCTTGATCGCCAGCGGCGCGTGGCGCTGCAACAGCCACTTGATGGCTTTGAGCGGCACGCCCGGCGCAGCCCACGGCGAGGCATAACCCGGTGAGACCTGGCCTGCGTTGGCGAAGCTGGTTTCCATGGCGGCGGCCGGCTGACGGTCGACCACAACCACTTCAAACCCGGCCCGAGCCAGGTAGTAAGCACTGGCGGTACCGATGACGCCGCTACCCAAGACCAGAACGCGCATTTTCATATCCCTCATCGCGGCTTACCGCTGACGTTTGTTGTTCAGTGCGAAGTTGTGCGCAGTGTAAAAAACATTTGCCAGTGCTTTTCACTATATAAGTCCCTATATTTGGCGAGAATTCTCGGCAAAAACCCTTTTCACGGAGGCGCATCCCCTATGCGTACCAACACCCAGACCAAACGTGAGCTGGACAAGATCGACCGCAACATCTTGCGCATCCTGCAGTCGGACGGGCGTATTTCCTTCACCGAGCTGGGGGAAAAGGTCGGCCTGTCGACTACGCCCTGCACCGAGCGGGTACGTCGTCTGGAGCGCGAAGGGATCATCATGGGCTACTACGCCCGGCTCAACCCGCAGCAATTGAAGGCCAACCTGCTGGTGTTCGTCGAGATCAGCCTCGACTACAAATCCGGCGACACCTTCGAAGAGTTCCGACGCGCCGTGCTGAAACTGCCTCATGTGCTGGAATGCCATTTGGTGTCAGGCGACTTCGATTACTTGGTGAAAGCGCGGATTTCCGAGATGGCCTCGTACCGCAAACTGCTGGGCGACATCCTGCTCAAGCTGCCCCATGTGCGGGAGTCCAAGAGCTATATCGTGATGGAAGAGGTGAAAGAGAGTTTGAATCTGCCGATTCCGGATTGAGCGCATTAAGCGGACGCAAAGCGTCCATGGCGGCATTCCCACGCGGGAGCGTGGGAATCATCATTTCAAACCAATACTTGCCGCGTGCTGGCCATGTATTCATGAATCTGCTTTTCGACCCGCGGATGAATCATCTCCACCGGGCGTCGGCCGTTGGGGCACGGCAAGGTCGGCGTGGTGCCGAATAGACGACAGATCAACGGACGCTCGTCGTACACCGTGCAACCGTTAGGCCCCAGGTGTACGCAGTTCAACTCGTCCATCGCCGC
>JAPLSD010000370.1 GCA_026398835.1 Pseudomonas sp. | reverse complement strand
GTGCCGTCGATGGTCAGGTTGGTGATCTGGCCTGTGGCGTAGCCGTCCTGAGTCGGCAGCGAACGCGCGGTATCGGCGTTGAACTGGGTGGTTTTAGTCATATCGATCGCCACGCCACTGGCGTTCGCACTCGCGCCGTTGGCTGTCCAGACGCCGCCGGTCACAGTACCTGGCACCCAACCTGATAATTGCAGGCTGTTGGTCGGGTTAGGCGCTGCCGGAGTAGCAGGTGGAGTGGCCACCGAAACAAGCTGGCCTACCGAATTGAAGGTCATGGTCGACGCCACCGGATCTGTAGCACCACCCACCGTCGGTGCAGAGCCGTCCGGGTTGCGACCATCAACCAGGGTGTAGGTCTGCCAGGTATTGGCAGCGGTCTTGACCATGTACTGGTCCATGGTGTGCTGGTTGCCCTGGCTGTCGTAGATCGGCGTGCTGAAGGACTTGGTGTAGGTGTCGACCTTACTCGGGTCGAATGGCAGCGTGACCTGGTCGATAGCCGCTGCGGTCGAGCTCAGATTGATAGTCGATGCCACCGAACCAGTAGCCTTTGGCGAAAGGTTAGAGGTATCGATCCGCAAGTCTGTCCTCACGCCGTTGACGATCTTGCCGTTGGCATCCACACCGTAACCTTGCAGACGGGAGGTACCGGTCGTGTTGGTGATGTAGCCATCCTTGTCGGTCTTGAACGTACCGGCGCGGGTGTAGGTCAGCGAGCCGTTATCGCTCATGACAAAGAAACCGGCACCCTGGATGCCCATGTCCAGTACGTTGCCGGTGTTGCTCACATCACCCTGACCGAACTGCTGGGAAACGGCGGCCAGGCTGACCCCATTGCCCACACTCTTGCTGCCGGAACCCAGCTTGGTGGCCGAGTAGACGTCGGCGAACTCTGCACGGGAAGATTTGAAGCCGGTGGTGGCGACGTTGGCAATGTTGTTGCCGGTAACGTCCAGTTGTTTGTTGGCCGCATAGAGACCGCTAAGGCCGATATTGAAAGACATATTCCACTCCTTGTGCCGCGTTAGTCGGCTCTACAGGCCAATAGTTTGTACTTTGGACAGGGCGACAGCGCCCAGGCCAGCAAGGTTGAGCATCATCTCGCCGCCGGTTTGACTCAGGGTCACGCTGTTGACGGTCGCAGGCAGATAAGTGACCAGGTCTGTCGCGGTGTTATCGATGGAAGCACTTGCCTTGAAGGTGTAAGTGCCCGGATCAACCTTCGCGCCCGATGAGTCGGTGCCGTCCCAAACGAAGGTGGCATTGCCCGCGGCCTGGCTGCCCAAGTCGATGGTTTTCACCGTCTTGCCGTCTTTGTCATTGATGGTCACGGTAGCGCCGGCAACGGACGCCGGGATCACTGCCGTGCCTGTCAGACTCTTGGTCGTATCGACATAAGCCGATCCGGTTTGTGCAACCACCGAACGCCCCACCAACGAAGAGGCTTGCAACGCCTGCGACGACTTGTAGCTGCTGGAAAGGGAGGTGACCGAGTCGTTCAGCTTGGTAATACCTTCCAGGCTACTGAACTGTGCCATCTGGGCCACGAACGCACCGTTGTCCTGCGGACTGAGCGGGTTCTGGTTTTTCAGCTGAGTCACCAGCAATTGCAGGAAAGCGTCTTTACCTAAGGCCTTATTGCCGGTTGCACTGCCGGTCGCGGCCGCCAAACCATCAGTGGTGCTCGTGGTGGTGGTCTTGGAGGAGTTGGCGAGAATCTGGTTGAGAGTCAGGCCACTGGTGGTATCGGTAACACTCATCTGAGTCGCCCCTTATCACTGACCGAGGGTCAGGACCTTCTGCATCATGGTTTTGGCGGTATTCATCATTTCTGCGTTGGTCTGGAACGAACGACTGGCGGAAATCATGTCAGCCATTTCCTCAACCACGTTGACGTTCGGGTAGTAGACATAACCCTTGGCGTCAGCAGAGGGGTGGTTCGGCTCGTAGCGCGCTTCAAGGTTGCTCTGGTCTTCGACCACACCCAGCACTTGCACGCCTTGGCCGGCGCCGCTCTGGTTCTGGAACAACGAATCGCTGCCACCGCTCTGCCCACCCTGGAACATGGTGGCGAACACTGGGTGACGGGCACGGTAGGTCTGGTCGATGCTCGAAGAGACGGTCTCGGCGTTGGCGATGTTACTGGCGACGGTGTTCAAGCGAGTGGTTTGAGCACTCATGCCGCTACCGGCAATATTGAAAACACTGGCTAGAGACATGAATTACTCTCCGCGCAGGGCTGACACCAGCCCTTTGAATTTGCTGTTGAGCAGCGTGAAGCTGGCCTGGAAGTTGACCGCGTTTTCCGCGTAGTTCGACTGTTCCAGTTGGGCGTCCACGGTGTTTTGGTCAATCGACGGTTGCATCGGTGTGCGATACAGCAACGATTCGTCGCCCTTGCCCAGACCTTCGGCTTCGATATGACGGCTATTGGTCATGTTCAAGGCGAAAGTGCCGCTCTTGGTCTTTTCATTCTGCGCGGCAAGCACGGCAGAGAAGTCCAAATCCCGAGCCTTGTAGTTCGGGGTATCGGCGTTGGCAATGTTGTTGGCCAGCACTTCGGCTCGCTGAGCGCGAAAGCCCAGAGCTTGTTCATGGATACCGAGCGCTTTATCGAAGCTGATGCTCATGTCGGGTGACCTTTGGGTGACCAGTTTTTTCGTACGGTGAACATAGCAAGCGTCATGCCAATTAGCGAAAGCCCGTAAACCGGGGCTTTGCGGGCAT
>JAPLSD010000107.1 GCA_026398835.1 Pseudomonas sp. | reverse complement strand
CTCGGCATTGATAAACAGCAGCATCGCCAACATATCCAGTAGCAACGCGGCGAAGATCACCGGTTTGCGTCCGAGGTGATCCGACAGCGAACCGACCGTCAGCAACGCCGCCAGCAAGCTCAAGGCGTAGACGCCGAAGATTAATGTCAGGGTCGCCGAAGAGAACTGCAGCGCCTCCTGATACACGTGATACAACGGCGTCGGAGCACTGGAAGCGGCCAGGAAGCTGAGCAAAGTGATCGCAAGGAACTGCAGGCTGGAACGATGTGATACCGGAGTACCGACGGAACTGGACATGGACACGCTCCATTAAAGCTAAAATATTGCTTTTGCGGAGTGTGCTACCCGTGTCGGCTTAAAGCAAATTCTTTGTGTTAAGGTTCAACGCATGGCTATTAAAGAAGGACTTCGCCCAGGCGGCCGCAGTGCCCGGGTGCAGGAGTCTATTCATTCAGCGGTCCGCGAACTCCTCCAAAAGCAGGAGCGTTCGACCGTGACCGTGCCACAAATAGCCGTCCGCGCGGGCGTCACGCCCTCGACCATCTACCGGCGCTGGGGCGATCTCTCCACCCTGCTCGCCGACGTTGCCTTGGCCCGCATGCGCCCCGATAGCGAACCGGCCAACACCGGTAGCCTGCGCGGCGACATCCGAGCCTGGGCGGAGCAGTATCTGGACGAGATGAGTTCCGAGCCGGGCCGCAATATCTTGCGCGACGTGCAATGCAGTGCCTCACCCGGTTTTTGCGTGTCCATCATCAGCGGGCAGTTGCAGATCATCCTTGAGCGTTACAGCGATAGCAGTGAAACGCCGCCCAGCGTTGATCGCCTGATCAATATGGTCGTAGCGCCGACGGTGTTTCGGGTTCTGTTTTCGGCGGCACCGCTGGCGGTGGAAGAACTTCATCAGTTGATCGATATCGCATTGCGCCAGTAAGGCCCAATCGCGAGCAATCGAGACTCCCCTGCGACACCAGACCGCGCTGAGACCTTGGTCGACACTGACTAACCCCAAACATCATGCGAGACTGTCTAACCGGGCTGGAGTGCCCGGGCGTCTTTGTCCGGAGTTCCCATGTCGCTGTCCAGCGGGCTGATCGCCGCCGTCGCCCTGGCCTATATGGCCATCATGTTCGCCATCGCCTTTTATGGTGACCGCCGCAGTGCGCCGTTACCGCCGCGGGTGCGTGCCTGGGTGTATAGCCTGTCGCTGGCTGTCTACTGCACCAGCTGGACCTTCTTCGGTGCAGTGGGCCAGGCTGCCGAACAACTCTGGTCATTCCTGCCGATCTATCTGGGGCCGATTCTGCTGCTGGTGCTGGCGCCGTGGGTGCTGCAAAAAATGGTGATGATCAGCAAGCAGGAGAACATCACCTCCATCGCCGACTTCATCGCCGCGCGTTACGGCAAGTCGCAGTCACTGGCAGTGGTGGTGGCGCTGATCTGCCTGGTCGGCGTGCTGCCGTACATCGCCTTGCAACTCAAGGGCATTGTGCTCGGCGTGAACCTGTTGATCGGTGCAGGTGCAGACGCCATGGGCACCCGCGCCCAAGACACGGCGCTGATCGTTTCGCTGATTCTGGCGTTGTTTACCATCGTTTTCGGGACGCGCAACCTAGACGCCACGGAACACCACCGCGGCATGGTCATGGCGATTGCCTTCGAATCGCTGGTCAAGTTGTTTGCCTTTCTCGCCGTCGGCGCCTTCGTCACCTACGGCTTGTACGATGGCTTCGATGACCTGTTCGATCAGGCCATGCTCGCACCGCGTCTGGAAGAGTACTGGAAAGAAACCGTCAACTGGCCATCCATGGTGGTGCAAACCGGGGTCGCGATGATGGCGATCATCTGCCTGCCGCGACAGTTCCACGTCACCGTGGTGGAAAACATCGACCCGCAGGACCTGCGCCTGGCCAAGTGGGTGTTTCCGGCCTATCTGGCGCTGGCCGCATTGTTTGTGGTGCCAATT
>JAPLSD010000411.1 GCA_026398835.1 Pseudomonas sp. | reverse complement strand
GTTGGCCAGGAATAAGGTTTAACGCAGTCACATTTATGCTCCTTTTGAGAGTTTTATTAACTAGCCAGTCGCTCCGGATGATTCCGTTGTCCGTCGCTGCCCGCTTCGTGAGGGGGTGGCGCCTTGGCACGCTGGCTTTTGAGGAAATCGGTTTCAGTGCAGATTCGGTAAAACGGTTTTCAGCAATGTCGGGTCTTTCAAGACGCTTGCTGCGCTGGCGATATCTGGCGCCAGCCAACGGTCCTGGTCATAGGCAGAAACGTGCTCGCGCAACAGTCTCCAAGCGGCGTCGGTGCCTGCGCCGAAGCATGGCCCCTTGAGAAAGTCGGCCTTGAAGAATTCGAAGGCCTGGGCCGCCAACAGGTATTCAATGGCGAGGATCTGTGTGCAGTTCTCCAACGCCCGATGCAGTTTCAGCGCAGCGTTGGTGCCCATGCTCAGATGGTCTTCCTGCAAGCCCGAGGTGACATAGTTATCGAGCACCGCAGGCTGCGCCAACTGGCGATTTTCCGCGCACAGCGAAGCGGCAACGTATTGGACGATCATCATCCCCGAATTGACACCCGGGTTGCTCACCAGAAACGCCGGCAAGCCGCTGACGTGCGGGTTGATCAGGCGGTCCAGACGGCGCTCGGCAATCGAACCGATTTCCGCCATGGCAATCGCCAGCAAGTCAGCCGCCAAAGCCACTGACTGACCGTGCGGGTTGGCCTGGGACATTACCCGGTAGTTATCCGGTGTGCCCAACAGCAGCGGGTTGTCGGTGGTGGAGTTGAGTTCGGTTTCAATCTGCCGGGTGGCGTGATCAAGTTGATCACGGGCCGCGCCATGCACTTGCGGGATCGAACGGATGCTCAGCGCGTCCTGGGTACGAATACCTTTGCTGCTGGCGATCACTTCACTGCCGTCGAGCAGGCTGCGCAGGTTGATGCCGACCTGTTGCATGCCGGGATGCGGCTTGAGGGCGATGATTTCAGCGTCGAACGCGTCGATCTGACCACGCTGGGCTTCGAAGCTCATGGCGCCAATTACGTCGGCCCACTGGACCAATCGGGTTGCATCGGCCAGGGCCAGACAGCTCAGACCAGTCATGCACGGCGTGCCGTTGACCAGGCACAGTCCGTCTTTTGCGCCGAGCTGCACAGGCTTCAAACCTTCCTCAGCCAAAGCTTGCTGCGCCGAGACGATCTGCCCGCGATAACTGACCTGGCCGACACCCAGCAGACAGATGCCGATATGCGCCATGTGGGTCAAATAACCCACCGAGCCCTGGGACGGCACTTGCGGAGTGATGCCACGATTGAGCAAGGCCAGCAGCGCTTCAACCACCTGCCGGTGCAGGCCGGATTTACCGTGGCTGTAGTTGATGATCGCCGCGCACATGATCGACCGCGTCTGCTCGTCGGTCAGTGGTGCGCCGACGCCACAAGCGTGACTGAGCAAAGTATTGCGCGACAGTTGGCTCAGTTGCTCGCCTTGCAACGAGACATTGCACAGCGCACCTAAACCGGTATTGACGCCATAGGCGCGCTCGCCGCTGGTGACAATGCGCTGAACGATGGCCTGAGCATTGTCGATCCGCGCCCAGACTTGAGCCGACAGTTCAAGCACAGCACCCTGCCGTGCGACTGCGACCACATCCTGCCAGCGCAATGGTGCATCGCCGATAACGATTTTTTCAGCCTGTGACATGTGAAGCCTCACATAAATTTTGTAGACGAGTTACACCTGTTCCAGTTCCAGAGAACTCATTTCAAACCGTCGCAGCACGACGCTGAACAAAACGATCCACATATTCGTCGGCAGGCGAATGGAGGATTTCTTTCGGCGTACCGACCTGAATCAACCGGCCGTCCTTGAGAATCGCGATGCGGTTGCCAATACGCACGGCTTCGTCGAGGTCGTGGGTGATGAACACGATGGTCTTGTGCAGCGTCTTTTGCAGCTCGAGCAACTGGTCCTGCATCTCGGCGCGAATCAGCGGATCGAGGGCACTGAACGCTTCATCCATCAGGATGATGTCGGTGTCCGCTGCCAACGCGCGGGCCAGGCCCACGCGCTGACGCATGCCACCCGAAAGCTGATGCGGGTATTTGTTTTCGTAGCCCTTGAGGCCCACGGTGTTGATCCAGTGCAGCGCCCGCTCGGCGCACACTTCCTTGGTCTCGCCACGGACTTTCAGGCCATAGGCGACGTTGTCCAGCACACTCTTGTGGGGCAACAGGCCGAAGCTCTGGAACACCATGCTGATCTTGTGCCGACGGAATTCGCGCAGGGCTTCCATGTCGTATTGCAGGATGTCCACGCCGTCCACCAGGATCGCACCGCTGGTCGGATCGATCAGGCGGTTGAAGTGGCGCACCAGGGTCGATTTACCGGAACCGGACAGGCCCATGATCACGAAGATCTCGCCCGTGCCGATGGACAGCGACAGATCGTTCACACCGACCACGCAGCCGGTCTCGGCCAGTACCTGATCCTTGCTCTTTTTCTGGCGAATCATCTCCAGCGCGTCCTTGGAACGGGCGCCGAAAATCTTGAAGACGTTTTTGACTTCGATTTTGCTGATGGCTGCGTTACTCATTTGCTCACCTCATGCCGTGGCCGACCGTAGGCCTGAGTAATGCGGTCGATGACCACTGCGAGAATCACGATCGCCAGACCGGCTTCAAGGCCGCGACCGACGTTGAGGGTCTGGATACCCACCAATACATCTTCACCCAGCCCACGGGCACCGATCATCGAGGCAATCACTACCATCGACAGTGCCATCATGGTGGTCTGGTTGATCCCGGCCATGATGCTCGGCATGGCCAGCGGCAGTTGCACGCCGAACAGTTGCTGCATGCGGTTGGCGCCGAAAGCGTTAATCGCTTCCATCACTTCACCGTCGACCTGACGAATGCCCAGATCTGTCAGACGAATCAGCGGCGGTGCGGCGTAGATCACGGTGGCGAAAATCGCCGGAACCTTGCCCAGACCGAACAGCATCAGCACCGGAATCAGGTACACGAAGCTCGGCATGGTCTGCATGATGTCCAGCAGCGGCATCAGGAACGAACGCAGGCGATTGCTGCGCGCCGACAGAATGCCCAACGGAATGCCGATCAATACCGAGATCACCGTCGCCACCATCATCAGCGCCAACGTCTGCATAAGTTTGTCCCAGAGGCCAACCGCGCCCACCAGGAACAACAAGCCGACGATCACTGCGGTGGTCACCACTTTACGGGTGGCGTGCCAGGCAATGCCGGCGACGATTGCGAGCATCAGCCACCAGGGCGCCGCACGCAGCAGGCCTTCGAGGTTGACGATGGCCCAGAGCAGGGTGTCAGAGATCTGCCGGAACACGTCACCGTAGTTGGTGACCAGCGAATCGACCCAACCGTTGACCCAGTCGGCGATGGAAAATGTGAAGTTTTCGGGAAACATAAGGTGCTCTCGATCAAGTGGTTGAGGTGGAGCTCCCGGCTGACCTTACGGCCAACCGGGAAGGTTCAACCTACAAAGCCGCGTCGATTTTCTTGGCTGCGTCGTCGCTCACCCACGCGTGCCAGACTTCAGGATGTTCCTTGAGGAAGATCTTCGCCAGCTTCGGCGATTCGATACGTTCCTTGGTCATGCGCCCCAGGTTCTGGTTGAGCAGGTCGATAGGCAGGTTGACCTTCTCCAGCACTGCGACCAGTTCCGGTGCTTGTTCGTGGAACGTCTTGGACAAGCCCACCTTGATGGTCACGGTCTTGTCCACACCCGGTTTCTCTTCCAGCTTCACCAGATCCACCTGGCCCATCAACGGGGTTGGCGACCAGTAGTAAAACAGGATCGGCTCGCCGCGCTTGTAGCTGGAAAGAACGGCCGCGTCCAGCGCCGGGCCAGTGCCTGGACGGAAGTTGGTGTAGGTGCTTTCCAGACCGTAGCTTTTGAGCATATTGCTGTTGTCCAGTTCACAGGTCCAGCCGGCCGGGCAGTTATAGAAACGGCCCTTGCTTGGCTCTTCCTGATCTTTGAACACTGCAGCGTATTTGCCCAAATCGGAGATATTTTTCAGGCCCGGAGCCTTGGCTTCCAGTTTACGCTTGGCATCGCCTTCAACCACATAGCGCGGCACGTACCAGCCTTCAACCGCACCCACCACTGGCGCGCCGACACCGACGACTTTGCCGGCCTTCTCAGCCTTGTTCCAGACTTCGCTGCGGCCTACCCACTCCTCGGCGAAAATCTGGATGTCGTTGCTGCTCAAGGCGTTTTCCATAGTGATGGAGTTGCCCGGCAGACTGTCGGTTTTGCAGTCGTAGCCTTTTTCCAGCACGACCTGCAGCACGTCAGTGAGCAGCATGGCGCTTTCCCAGTTCAACCCGGCGAATTTCACCGGTTTGCCAGATTCGCACCAACCAGCAGCCTGAGTGGCGCCGGCACTGGCGAGTACACCTAAGGAAAGCATAGTGGTCAGCAGGGTCTTATTCATTTTCATTGTGTGACGCTCCCAAACATGAAATGGATTACGGCAGTCAAGAGGCATCCAGCCTTTCCACGTCCATTCAAGGTCTAGACCGCAGCAGCGCGGCCTGCCCCACTCAGCTTTTGCTCGATGACCGCGCCCTGCTCTATCGGCAGGATGAGGCGGTCGGGTACGGCGCCATGCCACTTCTTGGCCGCCAGGTAATACATCCCGGCAGGTACCACCAGACCAATGATCCAGGAGATATCGGTATCACCGAGGCTCGCGACCAATGGACCGGTGTAGAAGTGCGTGGAAATGAACGGCATCTGAACCAGCACACCGAACACATAAATACTGATGCCCATGATGTTCCAGCGCCCGTAACGACCGTCTGGGTTGGACAGCGCCGGGATGTCATAACGCTCTTTGGTAATGCAGTAGAAGTCCACCAGATTGATCGCGCTCCACGGCGTGAAGAACGCCAGCAGGAACAGGATGAACGCGGAGAATTCTTTGAGGAACGAGTC
>JAPLSD010000783.1 GCA_026398835.1 Pseudomonas sp. | reverse complement strand
TGGCGCGCAACTGCTGGCGCGGGCCCTTGGCGGGGATGTACGGCGGATGGCCGACACCGAGACGGGCTGGACTGAGGTGACCTTTGTCGATGGCCGTTCATTGAAGGTGCTGGAATGGCACGAGGATGCGATCGATCTGCCACCAGACGCCCGATTGCTGGCCAGCAGCATGAAGTGCAAGCAGCAGATGTACTCCGTCGGCCCGACACGGGTGGGTTTACAGTTTCATCCGGAGTGGAACGCCGAATCGGTGGCGGCACTCAATACCCACTTCGCCGAGGAATCCCCCCTGCCCCGCGATCAGGATGACAGTGTTGCCTACGGGCAAGTGTTTGACTGGTTGCAGGGGACGCTGGATGAGTGGTGGGCGACGTTCACTCGTCAGGCTTGCGCAACAAATACGTATCCATAATCCAGCCATTGGCCAAGCGTGCGGCTTTGCGTACGCGCTCGATTTCATCGGCAACATCCTTGAGTTTGCCGGCAATCAGAATTTCATCCGGCGTGCCCAGGTAAGCGCCCCAATAGATGTCCAGATTCTGATCCATGACATGCCGCCAGGAATCCTCGGCATCGAGCATCACCACCACACTGTCGGCATCGCTGACCAATCCGGCAGCCAGCCGTCGCCCGGTGGTGATCTCTACCGATCGACCGATGCTGTTCAATGGCACTTTGTGTTGCGCCGCCAGCGCCTGGATGCTGCTGATGCCGGGGATGACCTCGAAGTCGAAGGTGCAACGACCGCCAGCGAGAATTGCCTGCAAAATTCTGATGGTGCTGTCGTATAAAGCCGGATCGCCCCACACCAAAAATGCCGCGCATTCGTCGTCCGCCATCTCCTCGTTGATCAGTCGCTCAAAGGTTTGCTGCTTGTCGCGGTTCAGATCATGGACACTTGAGGTGTAGTCCACATTGCCACGGACACGCTCGGGGCTGTGGGCTTCGACGAAGCGGTAGTCGTGATCGGTGATGTAGCGTTCGCAGATGTCATGGCGCAGGTCGGTGAGTTTTTCCTTGCTCTGCCCCTTGTCCATGATGAAGAACACATCAACCCGATTCAGCGCGCTGACCGCCTGCACAGTGATGTATTCCGGGTTACCGGCGCCGATGCCGATGATCAGAATCTTTTTCATGGGGTGATCGTCTCCCTATCTGCGCCGTTTTCCTGCAACCGTAATCTCCACCGTCCATTGAAACGCAACTCGGTGGCCGAAAAGGGCTCGACATCGATCACGTTGAACGCAGCAGGTGGGCACTGCATGACGTGCACTATCGCCGCGCGAATGACGAACGGATGAGTGATCGCAACAAAGTGCCCAGCAGTACTGCACAACGTCTCCAGCCAATCAGCCACCCGCTCGCACAGTTGCGCGACAGATTCACCGCCGTGGGGCGCCGAAGAGTTATCGGTCAACCAGGCTTGAAGTGCTTCGGGTTCATTCTTTTGCAGATCGTCGATCCGCAGGCCTTG
>JAPLSD010000084.1 GCA_026398835.1 Pseudomonas sp. | reverse complement strand
GCTGTCGCTTGACGATGCACGCAGCGCAGCACGCGGCCTGGCAGCCCTGATCGACGGTTTGTGGTTGCGCGGCGCGCTGTCGGGAGACGCTTTCGACACCGGGCAGGCGCAACAGATCGCTTACGAATACATGGATTTCCAACTGGCTAAGCAGGAGCGCTAGAGCACACAGAACCGCTCGGCCCCTGAACTGCCACTGACCAGCGCCGCCCAAGCCACATGGCACGCCCAGTGGTTAACGCCAACCACAATGCACTTGCGAGGACACTATGGCCCGTTTCGAACTGCAAAAACTCTACATTGACGGCGGCTACACCTCTGCCAGCGGAGACGCCACTTTCGACTCCATCAACCCGGCTAACGGTGAAGTTCTCGCACAAGTGCAACGTGCGACTAAAGAAGACGTCGAGCGCGCCGTTATCGCCGCCGAAAAAGGCCAGAAAGTCTGGGCCGCGATGACGGCCATGCAGCGTTCGCGCATCCTGCGCCGTGCCGTGGAAATCCTGCGCGAGCGCAACGATGAACTGGCCGCGCTGGAAACCCTGGACACCGGCAAGTCCTACTCCGAAACCCGTTACGTCGACATCGTTACCGGCGCTGACGTGCTGGAGTACTACGCAGGTCTGGTCCCGGCCATCGAAGGCGAACAAATCCCGCTGCGCACCACCTCTTTCGTCTACACCCGTCGCGAGCCTTTGGGCGTTGTGGCCGGTATCGGCGCGTGGAACTACCCGATCCAGATCGCTCTGTGGAAATCCGCTCCAGCCCTGGCGGCCGGCAACGCGATGATCTTCAAGCCAAGCGAAGTCACCTCTTTGACCACGCTGAAACTGGCCGAGATCTACACCGAAGCCGGTCTGCCGGATGGCGTGTTCAACGTACTGACCGGTAGCGGCCGTGAAGTCGGCACTTGGCTGACCGAGCACCCGCGCATCGAGAAAATCTCCTTCACCGGCGGCACCGACACCGGCAAGAAGGTTATGGCCAGCGCTTCGAGCTCTTCGCTCAAAGACGTCACCATGGAACTGGGCGGCAAGTCCCCGCTGATCATTTTCGACGACGCTGACCTGGATCGCGCTGCCGACACCGCGATGATGGCCAACTTCTACAGCTCCGGTCAGGTCTCCACCAACGGCACTCGTGTGTTCGTTCCGAGCCACCTGAAAGCCGCTTTCGAAGCCAAGATCGTTGAACGCGTTGCCCGCATCCGCGTTGGCAATCCGGAAGACGAAAACACCAACTTCGGTCCGCTGGTCAGCTTCGCCCACATGGAAAGCGTGCTCGGCTACATCGCCAAAGGTAAAGCAGAAGGCGCCCGCGTTCTGTGCGGCGGCGAACGTCTGACCGAAGGCGACTTCGCCAAAGGCGCATTCGTGGCACCGACCGTGTTCACCGACTGCACCGACGACATGACCATCGTTCGTGAAGAAATCTTTGGCCCGGTGATGAGCATCCTCACCTACGAAACCGAAGAAGAAGTGATCCGTCGCGCCAACGACACCGAGTTCGGCCTGGCCGCCGGTGTGGTCACCAAGGACCTGAACCGCGCTCACCGCGTGATTCATCAACTGGAAGCCGGTATCTGCTGGATCAACGCCTGGGGCGAGTCGGCGGCAGAAATGCCGGTTGGCGGCTTCAAGCAATCGGGCGTGGGCCGCGAAAACGGCATCAGCTCACTGAACAACTTCACACGCATCAAATCGGTACAGGTTGAGTTGGGCGATTACGCCTCGGTGTTCTGATCTGACGCAGAACCTGAGGCGGGGGCCTTTTGTGGCGAGGGAGCTTGCTCCCGCTGGGCTGCGGAGCGGCCCCAACTTCAGGCTCCGCGCTCATTCAGACAGAACACGGTCGCTGAATTGCGACTGCTGCGCAGCCGAGCGGGAGCAAGCTCCCTCGCCACAGTGAGTGGCAGCAAGGCGACCGCGACCTGACCACATTTCAAGAGGGTGCATTCAATGTCCCAAGAATTCGACTACATCATCATCGGTGCCGGTTCTGCCGGTAACACCCTGGCGACCCGTCTGACTGAAGACCCGGGCGTCACCGTGCTGCTGCTCGAAGCAGGCGGCCCGGACTACCGCCTGGATTTCCGCACGCAAATGCCAGCCGCTTTGGCATTCCCGCTGCAAGGCCGTCGCTACAACTGGGCTTACGAAACCGATCCAGAGCCACACATGGACGGTCGCCGGATGGAATGCGGTCGCGGCAAAGGCCTCGGCGGTTCCTCACTGATCAACGGCATGTGCTACATACGCGGCAACGCCATGGACTACGACGGCTGGGCGAAAAATCCGGGCCTCGAAGACTGGACCTACCTGGACTGCCTGCCGTACTTCCGCAAAGCGGAAACCCGTGACATCGGCCCGAACGACTACCACGGTGGCGAAGGCCCGGTCAGCGTGACCACGCCAAAAGCCGGCAACAACCCGCTGTTCCACGCGATGGTTGAAGCAGGCGTGCAGGCCGGTTACCCGCGTACCGAAGACCTGAACGGCTACCAGCAGGAAGGTTTCGGCCCGATGGACCGTACCGTGACGCCTAACGGCCGTCGCGCCAGCACCGCTCGCGGTTACCTGGACACCGCCAAGAAGCGCTCGACCCTGACCATCGTCACCCACGCACTGACCGACAAGATCCTGTTCGAAGGCAAACGTGCGGTCGGCGTACGTTATCTGGTGGGCGACGCCGAAGAGCGCGTTGAAGTCAAAGCGCGCAAGGAAGTGCTGCTGTGCTCCGGCGCCATCGCTTCGCCGCAGATCCTGCAACGCTCCGGCGTCGGCCCGGCCAAACTGCTAAAGAGCCTGGACATCCCGGTGGTCCACGACCTGCCGGGCGTCGGTGAAAACCTGCAAGACCACCTGGAGCTCTACTTGCAGTACGCTTGCACCCAGCCGGTCTCGCTGTACCCGTCGCTGCTGATGCGCAACCAACCGGCCATCGGTGCCGAGTGGCTGTTCAATGGCACCGGCATCGGCGCCAGCAACCAGTTCGAGGCCGGTGGTTTCATCCGCACCCGTCCGGATTTCGAATGGCCGAACATTCAGTACCACTTCCTGCCGGTGGCGATTAACTACAACGGCAGTAACGGTGTGAAAGAGCACGGTTTCCAGGCACACATGGGTTCCATGCGTTCGCCAAGCCGCGGCCGTATTCAAGTGAAGTCCAAAGACCCGCGCGAATACCCGAGCATCCTCTTCAACTACATGGCCACCGAGCAGGACTGGCAGGAATTCCGAGACGGCATCCGCCTGACCCGTGAAATC
>JAPLSD010000082.1 GCA_026398835.1 Pseudomonas sp. | reverse complement strand
TTCAATACGGTGGTCATCGAATATGAACGGGGCGAGCGGGTGGCGGGAACCACCAAATTCAACGGCTGGAAGCTATGGAACCTGGCGCTGGAGGGCATTACTTCTTTTAGTACGGTACCGTTGCGATTGTGGACTTATATCGGCAGCGGGATTTCCTTGTTTGCGATCGTCTATGCCATTTATATGGTGGTGGACAAAATTTTATTTGGTAATAGTGTGCCGGGTTACCCTTCATTGATAACGGCCATTCTTTTTCTAGGCGGTGTGCAGCTTATTGGTATTGGCATACTCGGTGAGTATGTCGGCAGGATTTATATAGAAGCAAAGCATCGGCCGCGGTATGTGGTGAAAGACGTTATAGGGGGTAAAAACAAGATTGGTCTGTAAGAGGACGCCTGTGAGGTTCAGGATGGAGAAGGGAGTGTTGAAATGAAGGTGGCCCGTTTTTTTGACAAAAAAATGCTGAGCCGTGAAGTGTGGGTGTTCTTTGTGACTGCCGCTTTCATTTACCTATTTCCACTGATGTTGGCGGACTACTATTACATTGACGATAACTGGCGCTCATTGGCTGCCGGAACAGCCTGGGCGGGCCAGGGGCGGTTATTCACCGAGCTGTTTTACAAGGCGCTGACGTTTTCGTCGGGCGCTCCGAATATTTTCCCGTTGCCTCTGTTTCATGTTGCTTTGTGCTGTTGCCCCTCTGGTATAACCCGTTTTTCCTGCAAAACCTGTCCTATCAATACGATGGGCCTGCCATGGCCTTGAGTCTGGTGGCCGTTATTTATGCGATTACCTTTCGTGCGAAGTCTGCGGTGCTGCAAGTCGTATTGCCCGGCCTGCTGATAGCGGTGGGGGTGGGGCTTTATCAATTGAGCATTAATGTTTTTTTGGGGCTTTGCTGTGTCGAACTGGTCAGGGCGGTCAATGAACAGGCGTCATGGGAGTCGTTACGTTCATTGGTTAAGTGGAAATTTTCACAGTTGATAGTTGGCGGGGTTATTTATTATTTAGTGGCTTATCCATTCATTATTCAGGAGCGCTTACCCCTGCTGGAGTGGAGTGTGAATGGACTGATCCAGGTTGAAACCAATATCGGCTTCCTGGAAAGCAAAATTGCGCTGCTTTTTCATGGAGGGAATTTCTGGTTGCTGTGGGCTGTGTTGCTGTGCGCCGGGGCTGGGGCCGTGCGGTTCGGGCTCAATTTATTTAAACGAAAAGAGAGTGCGCTGAAAAAAATAACGCTGAGTTTGGTATGTCTTCTGACCCTGCCCGCGCTGTTGCTGCTCGTTTCGGGCGCTGCTCTGATTTTCAGGGATTTCAATGAAGGCGCAAGAACCTTGATGGGGTTTGCGGTGTTGTTGGTGTTTTTGTTTTATTTGAGTCATTTATTGCTGGAGGCCATTCATCCGCGACTGAGCGTTCTGCTGGCGGTACCTCTGCTGAGCATGCTTTCCCTGTCCTATGCGTATGGGCGTGTTCTGAATGTGCAGA
Organism: Pseudomonas sp.; assembly: GCA_026398835.1. Taxonomy (GTDB): domain Bacteria; phylum Pseudomonadota; class Gammaproteobacteria; order Pseudomonadales; family Pseudomonadaceae; genus Aquipseudomonas. The sequence continues at coordinate 12,282 of JAPLSD010000082.1, read as the reverse complement.
AAGAATTCGCAACCAGTGCGCTGTTTTCGCTTGAACACGACATCGCCTCCAACCCGCGGCTGCGAGAAGCCAAACGAATTTATATGTCGGTTACTTATTCTGATCACTGGCTGTCGGGCGCTACAGGCTCTTTCGAATTGAAGCCGGTGCTGGCTTATATTTTGAATGTGGACTTTTTCATGTTGTCCGAGAATTTGCCCAGGGTGGGTATCACGAATGTGGTCACCGAAAAAGAGCGGCGAAATGCGACGCGGGTAGGTTATAGAGGCTATCCACCGGTGGTGGATAGCAAGTTCTATAACATCTACCTGTTGGGTGACTATGGTTTCATTGTCATGAAAGAGCCGCCACGTATCGAAAAGCGTTGAGTCGCGCGCAGCACTTGTGGCGAGGGAGCTTGCGCCCTCGCCACAGAGGAGCGCGTTCTACTTCCTGGCGACAATCACCGCGCGCATTGGCGCTGGCAAGCCTTCAATGGTCACGCTGACATCCACACACCGCACATCGCTGAACCCAGCGCGACGCAGCCATAGCATCAGTGCCGGCACCGACGGCAGGAACCAGACGTTGCGCATCTGCGCGTAGCGGTCTTCCGGCACCAGCACCTGATGCACGTCGCCTTCCACCACCAGCGTTTCCAGCACCAGTTCGCCGCCCTTGACCAGGCAGTCTTTGAGCGCCAGCAGATGCTCGATCGGCGAGCGACGGTGGTAGAACACGCCCATGGAGAACACGGTGTCGAAGCCTTCCAGGTTCGGCGGCAAGTCTTCGAAAGGGAACGGCAGATGCCACGCGGACGGTTCTGACAGATAACGCTGGACGGCCTGGAACTGGCAGAAGAACAGCCAGTTCGGATCGACGCCGATCACGCTGTCGGCCCCGGCGCCGAGCATGCGCCACATGTAGTAGCCGTTGCCGCATCCGACATCCAGCACTCGTTTACCCTTGAGGTCCAGATGTGGGGCGACCCGTGACCATTTCCAGTCCGAGCGCCATTCGGTGTCGACGTGCACCCCGAACAGCTCAAACGGCCCTTTGCGCCACGGCGACAAGCCCATCAGCGCGGTGCGCATTTGCTCACGGGTTTCATCGTCGCAGTCGGTGTCGAGCGTCAAGCCGTCCAGTAGATCAATGCGGCTCGGCATGATTTTCGGCAAAGCATCCAGCGCACTCTGCCAGCGCTCCAGGTCGCCGTGACCCTTTTCCATTTTGGTATCGAGTTGCGCTTGCAGGCCGTTGGCCCATTCAGCCAACGGTGTGCCGGCCAGACGACGGGCGAGGGGGGACAGATCAATCATGGCAAGGCAATCAACGAGGCAAAGTTAAGACACTGGAACCACGGCACGACTTTCGAGAACCCGGCCGCCAGTAGGCGTTCGCGGTGTTCTTCGAGGCTGTCGGGTTTCATTACGTTTTCGATGGCGCTGCGCTTCTGGGCAATTTCCAGTTCGCTATAGCCGTTGGCGCGTTTGAAGGCGATGTGCAGGTCGGTGAGCAGCGCGTGCTCCTCAGCGTCAACGAAGCGCAACTTCTCCGAGAGAATCAGCGCGCCGCCCGGCAACAGGGACTGGCGAATGCGGCTCAGCAGCGTCAGGCGCTGGTCCGGGGCGATGAATTGCAGGGTGAAGTTCAGCGCCACCACCGAGGCCGGTTGGAACTGCAGCGCGAGGATATCGCCCTCGATGACTTCTACCGGCAACAACTCCTGGAACATCGAGTTCTGACCGTTGAGGTACTCGCGGCAACGCTCGACCATCGCCGCCGAGTTATCCACCGCGATCACCCGGCAACCGTCGGTGCGCACGTGGCGGCGCAAGGCCTGAGTCACGGCACCGAGGGAAGAGCCCAGGTCGTAGAGCACGCTGCCCCGTTGGGCGAACTGCGCCGCGAGTACACCCAGGTTCTCGACAATGGTCGGATAGCCCGGCACTGAGCGCTTGATCATGTCCGGGAACACCCGCACCACGTCCTCATTGAAGGCGAAGTCCGGCACCTGAGGCAGGGGCTGGGCGAAAAGGCGATCGGGTTCTTTGCTCACGGCGGTTCGGCGCGGTTTCTGCGTAAACGCCGACGCTGCAATCCCCCATTGCCCCAGCCAGTAACTGAGGATTATCAGGTAAGGCGCGGCCTCAAACGCCACCACAAAGCGACTGATGCCAATCACGCTGTCGGAAAATACAAACGCGACGGCACCGCTTGCCGCCGACAAAGCCGAACGTTTGGGCACATCGCTGCCCAGCCGGGCCAACGCACGCCAGAGCATGGCGCTGATGGCCAGGCCGTAAACAATCACTGGAATCAGCAACGGGCCAAGGCCATGGGAGATCAGGATTCCCAGCAACACCGCGCCGACACCGATCGCCAGTAACAGCGGCAACAGCGCCAGCTGACGGCAATCACTCACATACGCTTTCAGATAGGCCAGGTGCGCGATCAAAAACGCCCCAAGACCAAACACGAACAAATCCCCCGGCCACGCCAGCAGCACATCACCGAGCAGGGAAAACAGCAGACCCAGGCTGATCCAGCGCCGATAGTCGCTGGGTGGCGCATCGTGCAACCAGCCAAGCAACGCCAGAACCGGCAACGGCTTGACCAACAGGCACAGCAGCTCGGCATGAACGCTCAGCCCGTAGAGAAAGGTCACCGCGCCCATCAGCGCGAGAATCAGCCAACCCATATCAGTTGACCGAAATCGCACAGTCGAAAGCTTCTACCGCCGGCACTTCCGGCGCCCATGGCTGTGAATACGTCAGACGCAAGCGCCCTTTACCGGCTGCGAAGGTCTGAAACCGCCAGGTCGATTGGCCGGCACTGCCCACCAGTCCGGCGTCTTCCGGGTTGCTGTAAACCTCAGGGCTGAGCCTACGCAACACGCCCCCGGCCGAATCCTGAATCGCCCAGCGATAACCCGTGGTCGGGTTGCTTGGCAGCGTCAGGATCAGGTTCTGCCCGGTCTTCAACTGCATCGGGCAGTCGCTCTGTTTACTCACAGTGACATTCTGCCTGGGTTGGCTGGCGCAGGCGGCGAGCAGGGCGAGGCTGAGGGGGAGAAGCAGGCGGGTGGGGGACATGGGTCAGAAGGCTCCGGTCATACACGACGAACGGCGAGCATAACCGAAGATGAGACAAAGTGTGACGAGAGGGGCGGGTGGGCTGTGATCGCTCTATCAGAACAACACCTTCGCCACATCCGCAAAGCGCTTGGCAAAGTGCACGGTAATCCCTTCCTTCAGGTAATCCGGTAACTCTTCGAAACTCCCACGGTGGGTTCCGGCCGGGCGTGGGAATGATCATCGCCCCAACTTCTAATATTTCGGTGCCGAAGTGAACTCCCGGCCAGGGATCTGACTTGGATCCGTTGCGTGAAAAAGCGTAACTGTTCCTTGGAGGGTTAATTCCTCAGAGGAACCCTCTCGTTTCATTTTGAGATTAAGGCCAAAGAACCCGTAGTATTTTGTGTTGTCGTCCTGATCGCCGACAGTAATGCTCGCCGTGCTGTCCGTCGCGGTGTATGTGTGTATTTCTACGATGTCTGCAGAAACTGCGTTTTCACTATAAGTTATGGACTTGATGGGGCTGCCGATAGCTCCGATTACATAGGATCCCGTTTTGATGCCCAGCGGGAATGAGAGGGTTAGCTTTGTTTCGCTGTATTTTTCACCTCGGTTGTTAATGAAAATGAACTCGCCGGTCGTATGATTGTAATTAGCATTGTCGCACCGGATGGGGGCACGATTGGTGCGATTGACTTCAGCTAGACCACTTAATACACCGTTATTATTCATGATTTTTATCCTTCAAAACTGGTTAATAAGAGTTTGAAGTGTATTGATGGATGTCAGTGATTTGATACTGTCAACTTTGACAGTTCTTTAGAATGGATTGCTATAACTAACTCGCGGATGCCTTCCGTTTATAGAGGACTTGAGAGGTTTGAGGGAGCACTGTATCTAAGGAAACTCCGAACAAGTCCTCAAGTATGCTGAAATACGGCCTCACCACCTGACCCGAGCGCTCCATGAGCCAGATGAGCTTTTCCGACTTCGAATACGCCGGCAAGCGCAAGCAAACACGCCGCGAACGGTCCCTCGCCGAGATGGATCAGGTCGTGCCCTGGAACGGTTTGTTGGCGTTGATTGAGCCGTATTATCCGAAGGCTGGCGGTGGCCGCAAACCGTATCCGCCGGAAACCATGCTGCGTATTCACCTGTTGCAGAACTGGTTCTCCCTGAGCGATCCGGCCATGGAGGAAGCGCTGTATGAAATCACGCCCATGCGCCAGTTCGACTAAAAACGAGGACGGAAAACGTGATCCTGAGATGCACCAGACCAAGAAAGGTAACCAGTATTTCTTTGGGATGAAGGCGCATATCGGCGCTGATGTTGAGTCGGGGCTGGTTCATCACGTTCACGGCACGGCGGCGAATGTAGCCGATGTCACCCAGGTTGCCGAACTGCTGCATGGCGAGGAAAACGCGGTCTACCGCGCGATTGCAGCAAGTTGATCGGAGTTTCCCTAAAACGCGCCGTTTGTTTGAACAGAACAGCGCGCATTTTTTGTGGGTTAGAACAACACCTTCGCCACATCCGCAAAGCGCTTGGCGAAGTGCACGGTAATCCCTTCCTTAAGGTAATCCGGCAGTTCCTCGAAGTTGCCGCGATTAGGTTCCGGCAGGATCAATTCGTAGATCTTCTGCCGCCGGGCCGCGATGACTTTCTCGCGCACACCGCCAATGGGCAGCACATGGCCGGTCAGGGTCAGTTCGCCAGTCATGGCCACGCCTTTTTTCGGCGGCTGGTTGCGCGCCAGCGACAGCAACGCACTGGCCATGGTCACCCCGGCGCTCGGGCCGTCTTTTGGTGTCGCGCCTTCAGGTACATGCAGATGAACGAAGGCTTCGTCGAAGAACTTAGGATCGCCACCGAATTGTTTCAGATGAGAGCTGACATAGCTGTATAGCTGTAGGCGATTTCGGCGGATTCCTTCATCACGTCACCCAATTGTCCGGTGAGTTTAAAGCCGCGATTGAGCGTGTGAATCCGCGTTGCTTCGATCGGCAGGGTGGCGCCGCCCATGCTGGTCCAGGCCAGCCCGGTGATTACTCCGGTGCCGGACAGCACTTGTTCATTGCGGAACACCGGCATACCAAGGGAGGCTTCCAGGTCCTTGTTGCCGATCTTGATCACCGCGTTCGGCTCGTCGATCAGCTTCATCACTGATTTGCGCACCAGTTTGCCCAGTTGCTTTTCCAGTTGCCGCACTCCGGCCTCGCGGGCATAACCGTCGATCACCGCGCGCAGAGCGCCGTCGCTGATGGACAGGCTGCCTTTGGAAACACCGGCCTTTTCCAGCTGTTTGGGCCACAAGTGACGCTTGGCGATGGCTATTTTTTCTTCAGTGATATAACCGGACAGACGAATCACTTCCATCCGGTCCAGCAGCGGACTGGGGATTGAATCCAGGGTATTGGCGGTGCAGACGAACAGCACTTTCGACAGGTCCAGACGCAAGTCCAGGTAATGGTCGAGGAATTCGACGTTCTGTTCCGGATCAAGGGTTTCCAGCAGCGCCGAGGCCGGATCGCCCTGGTAGCTCTGGCCCATTTTGTCAATCTCGTCGAGCATGATCACCGGGTTCATCACTTCGACGTCTTTAAGGGCCTGCACCAGCTTGCCCGGTTGGGCGCCGATGTAGGTCCGGCGGTGGCCCTTGATCTCCGCTTCATCACGCATGCCGCCGACGCTGAAGCGATAGAACGGCCGCCCGAGGGATTCGGCGATGGACCTGCCGACGCTGGTCTTGCCCACACCCGGCGGACCGACCAGCAGCACGATGGAACCGCTGATCTCGCCTTTATAGGCACCCACTGCGAGGAATTCGAGAATCCGGGTCTTGATGTCACCAAGCCCGGCGTGGTGTTGATCGAGCACTTTGCGCGCGTGTTTGAGGTCGAGATTGTCCTCGCCATACACACCCCACGGTACCGCTGTTGCCCACTCCAGGTAATTGCGGGTCACCGCGTATTCCGGCGAGCCGGTTTCAAGGATCGACAGCTTGTTCATTTCCTCTTCGACGCGCTTTTGCGCCTGAGGCGGCAGGACTTTGCCCACCAGGCGCTGCTCGAACTGTTCGATGTCGGCGCTGCGGTCGTCCTTTGTAAGACCCAGTTCCTGCTGGATAACCTTGAGCTGCTCCTTGAGGAAGAATTCACGCTGATGCTCGCCGATCTTGCGGTTCACTTCGGCGGAGATTTCTTTCTGCAACCGCGCGACTTCAACTTCCTTGCGCAGCATTGGCAGAACTTTTTCCATGCGCTTGAGCATCGGCACGCAATCGAGCACTTCTTGCAGCTCGCTGCCTGTCGCCGAAGTGAGGGCGGCGGCGAAGTCGGTAAGAGGCGACGGGTCGTTGGGGCTGAAGCGGTTGAGGTAATTCTTCAGCTCTTCGCTGTACAGCGGGTTGAGCGGCAGCAATTCCTTGATCGCGTTGATCAGCGCCATGCCGTAAGCCTTGACCTCGTCGGTCGGATCGCTTGGCTGGTGCGGGTATTCGACTTCCACCAGATACGGCGGGCGATGGTGCTTGAGCCAGGTGCGAATGCGCACGCGGGTCAGGCCCTGGGCGACAAATTGCAGTTTGCCGCCTTCGCGGCTGGCGTGGTGGACCTTCACCAGTGTGCCGTAGAGCGGCAGGCTCGAGGTGTCGAAATGTCGAGGGTCTTCTTGCGGCGTGTCCATGTAGAACAGCGCCAGGGAGTGATGATCGGATTTGCTGACCAACTCCAGGGTTTCGGCCCAGGGCTCTTCGTTGACGATGACCGGTAACACTTGCGCCGGGAAGAACGGCCGATTGTGAATCGGAATGATGTAGACCTTGTCCGGCAGATTCTGCCCAGGAAGGGCCAGACCAGTGCTCGCGGTGTGGTTTTCGGCGTTTTCTGGATCGGCGTAGTCGTTGGGATCTTCCGGGAATTCTTGCTGGTCGCTCATGGGGCACCTGCGCATAGGGTATGGAAGTTAGATGGGGCAGGTCGGCGGCGGTTTCAATGGTGAGAAGTTGTTAACGGTTATTTCATGAGCAGCATTCAGGGTGCAGACAGGTCCGCTGGTCGCCTCACACTGCAGAGCGTCGAATCGATCAAATAAGTCTCGTGACTGATAAGCTGTCGCAGAACCGTCCTACGCTTTTCCAGTCTTATGGATAGGCCCTGAACCGCAGTGAGGAATAGCATGAAGTCGCGCATCTGGCGTTTGGCAGGTGTTGGTTTGCTGTGCATGAGTGTCAGCGCGCAATTGCTGGCTGGGGAAGGGGATGATCAGCAGCATCCTCATGGTCAAAATGGCGGGGGACAGCGTGACCATGGTTCCGAAGGGCGCTCGGGAAATAATCAACAGCGTCCGGAGAACAATCAGCCACGTCCAGAGAACAATCAACAACGTCCGCAAAATAATCAGCCTCGCCCGCAGAACGAGATTATTCGCGGCGAGAACAGCCGACAGTTCGAACACAACGGCCAGAATCAGGGCGGCCAGTGGCAAAACCGTCCGCAGCATGATCCCAATGAGCAGGGCCGGCCGGTGCAGCAGCAACCGAGCAACAACCTGCCGATGCAGCAGCAACCGAGCAACAACCGGCCGGTGCAGCAGCAACCGAGCAACAACCTGCCGATGCAGCAGCAACCGAGCAACAACCGGCCGGTGCAGCAGCAACCGAGCAACAACCTGCCGGTGCAGCAGCAACCGAGCAACAACCGGCCGGTGCAGCAGCAACCGAGCAACAACCTGCCGGTGCAGCAGCAACCGAGCAACAACCGACCGGTGCAGCAGCAACCAAGCAACAACCTGCCGATTCAAAGTCGGCCGGATACCGTCCGCCAGACCCAGGAGCCACAGCGTGGCTACTATCAGGACGTGCCTCGGCGTAACGACCACGATCAACACTGGCAGGCCGGTGGCGCCGGTTCGCGTCAGGGTGATGACGGTCGCCGCAATGACGATCATCGCTGGCCGGGTCGTCCGGAGGGGCATGGCAACGGCTGGGGCCCAGGCCCTCAATACCGGCCGGGTTATGTGATCGATCGGTTCCCGGATCGCAATTACCGTGTGCCGTATCGCGGTCAGGATTACTTCTTCTCCAGCGGTTACTGGTATCGCCCACAAGGCCCGCGGTATGTGGTGGTCAGGCCGCCTCGTGGCATCCGCGTGGGTTACCTGCCCGATTACGCGCAGGAAGTCTGGATCGGCGGCGCACTGCTCTTTCTCGCGGCCGGCGCTTATTACATGTACGAAGAGAGCACCCAGGAGTATGTGGTTGTCGATCCACCGGTTGCCAGCCCACAACCGGTCAGCAACGGTTATGACGTGATCGCTTACCCGGCCAATGGGCAAACACCTGAGCAGGTCAATCAGGATCGCTATGACTGTTATCGCTGGGCAGTCGAGCAAAGCGGCTTCGATCCGGCAGCCGTCACCTATCAACCGGCGCCTGCGATAGTGCAGGCCTACCGTCAAGCGCAGGGCGACTGCCTGAGCAATCGCGGTTATCAGGTGGCCTACTGAATAGAAACCTTCTCGGCGGTCACTACTTCTTGCGGGTCGGCGTGCACCAGCACCTCGGCCCGTGGGTAAACGGCGTTGATCGCCTCGGCGGCACGATCACTGATGCCGTGAGCGACGGATAACGTCAGCTCACCCGGTAACTCCAAATGCAATTGTACGAACCAGTGTCTGCCGGAGATCCGTGTGCGCAGGTCATGGGCGCCGAGTACGCCGGGTACGCTGCAGGCCAGCTCGAGCATGTGCTGGCTGACGTCCGGCGGCAGTTCTTCATCCATCAATATCGCAACGCTTTCCCGCGCGATTTGCACGGCGCTCCAGAGGATGTACACCGCGATCGCCAGACCAAACCAGGCATCCAGTTGCTGCCAGCCAAAACTGGCCAGCACCAGCGCCACCAGGATGCCGGCGTTGAGCAGCAGATCGGAGCGGTAATGCAGCGAGTCAGCGCGAATTGCAGTCGAGCCGGTTTCGCGGATCACCCGATGTTGCACCATTAATAGCGCGACCGTCAGCGCCAGTGACAAGAGCATCACGCCGATACCCACCCACGGAGCCCCCAGCGGTTCCGGGTTTTTCAGACGCTCGAGCGCTTGCACCGCAATCAACACCGCACTCACCGCGATAAACAGCGCCTGGGCAATGCCCGATAGCGATTCGGCTTTGCCGTGCCCATAACGATGGTCATCGTCCGCCGGGCGTAGCGCGTAATGCACCGCCAGCAGGTTGAGAAACGAGGCGGCGCCGTCGAGCAGGGAGTCGGTGAGACCGGCCAGCAGACTGACCGAGCCACTCAACCACCAGGCGATGGCCTTGGCTACGATCAGAATGCTCGCCACCGCCAGCGAGGCGCGTGTCGCCAGACGCAACAGGCGAGCGTGTTCCGGGCTACTGGTCATGGGTGTTTACGTTCCTTCGAGTACGCGATATCACGCGGCGGGTTGCAGGCCGTACATGGCCAGTTGCTGAACACTGCCTTTGTGCTGGATCAGACGCGGATCATCCAGCGGAAAGCTGCGGCCCAGTTCGCTTTCGAGAATAGCCTGCAACTTGCTGTTATCGACCTTGCCGTCAGCATCGATGGCCTGCTGGAGTTTTTCCGGCGTAACTTGTGCAGTCTTGCCAGGTTCCAGGTAGATGGCGCCGGTGGCGAAGTCTACGCCGAAAGCGATCAGCCCAGGAATGATGTAGAACAACAAACCCACCGCGTCGAGGGCCGCCACCACCGGGTCGATTTTGCCTTCGATCTGGCCGCGGCGGTCCGGGAAGAAGATCGAACCGCAAGCGGTCATTTGGGTCAGTAGGGTAGCGAGCAGAACGCCGCCAATAACACGTGAAGGAATACGCATGTGGATCTCCTGAGCAAACTCGAAACGAAACGGTGAAAGAGCGTTGTCGCTATCAGTTCAGACCATGATTAATGCTTGGCAGTTCGCCGTTATACTCGCCGCTCTGTTTTGGAGCCAGCATGATTTCTCTGCCGATTGATGAAGTTTTACCCGCGCTGCGTGAAGCCTTGGCGACACGCCACGAAGCCGTGCTCGAAGCACCGCCCGGCGCCGGTAAAACCACCCGCGTGCCGTTGGCATTATTGAATGAGCCATGGCTGGCGGGGCAAACCATTCTGATGCTCGAACCGCGTCGCCTCGCTGCTCGCGCGGCCGCCGAACGGCTGGCCAGTGAGTTGGGAGAAAAAGTCGGCGAAACCGTGGGCTATCGGATTCGCCTCGACAGCAAAGTAGGGCCGAACACTCGCATCGAAGTGGTTACCGAGGGGATTCTCACCCGCCGTCTGCAAGATGACCCGGCGCTGGATGGCGTCGGTTTGCTGATCTTCGATGAATTTCACGAGCGTAGTCTCGATGCTGATCTAGCGCTGGCATTGAGTCTCAATGGCCGCGATTTGTTTCGTGACGATCAGCCGCTGAAGATTCTCTTGATGTCGGCGACCCTCGAAGGCGAGCGCCTCGCAGGTCTGCTCGATGACGCGCCGATTTTGCGCAGCGAAGGACGCATGTACCCGGTAGAGATGCGCTGGGGCCGGGCGTTTCAGCCGGGGGAATTCATCGAACCGCGGCTGGTGCAGACCATCCTCGAAGCCTTGAACGACGAAAGTGGCAGCCTGCTGGTGTTTCTGCCGGGGCAAGCGGAGATCCGCCGGGTCCATCAACAATTGGCCGACGCGCTGGGCGAGCGTACTGAAGTGCTGCTCTGCCCGCTGCATGGTGAGCTGGATCTGGCCGCACAACGCGCCGCCATCGACCCGGCACCGCCCGGCCAGCGCAAAGTCGTGTTGGCCACCAACATCGCTGAAACCAGCCTGACCATCGACGGTGTGCGGGTGGTGATCGATGCCGGGTTGGCGCGGGTGCCGCGTTTCGATCCGGGCAGCGGCATGACGCGTCTCGACACTCAACGGATCTCCCGCGCCAGTGCCACCCAACGTGCCGGGCGAGCGGGGCGTCTGGAGCCGGGCGTATGTTATCGCCTGTGGTCACAGGACCAGCACGAGCAATTGGCGGCTTACGCCAGTGCGGAAATTCTCTCGGCCGACCTCGCGGGTCTGGCCTTGCAACTGGGACGTTGGGGTGTGACGCCTGGGCAATTGATCTGGCTCGATGTGCCACCGGCGGCGGCTTATGCACAGGCTCAGGATTTGCTCGAGCGTTTGGGCGCGTTGGAGGGCAAGACCGCTGAGGACTGGAAGCTGACCCGTCACGGTCAGGCAATGGCCGAACTGCCGGCCCATCCGCGCATCGCGCATTTGTTGTTGCGTGGGCAGGCGCTGGGGCTGGCGGACATGGCTTGCGACGTGGCCGCATTGCTCGGTGAACGGGACATTCTGCGTGGCGCCGGTGCGGATTTGCACAGCCGGCTGGTGCTGTTGTCCGGCGAAGAGCGAGCGGCTCGCGGCGCTCAAGGTGGCGTTCAGCGGGCCCGGCAATTGGCTCGGCAATACCGGGGGTATTTGCGGGGTAAAGCGCAGGAGCCGGTCAGTGATCCTGATCATCCGCGCTGGCTTGGCGCACTGCTGGCCCTGGCCTACCCGGATCGCGTCGCGCAGCAACGGCGTGCCGGTGGGGCTGAGTATCGCTTGGCCAACGGTCGCGCCGCGCTGTTCGCCGAGGCCGATAGCCTGATGAAGCAACCCTGGTTGGTGATTGCCGATCTGGGCAGTCGGCAGGGGCAGCGTGAAGAACGGATTTATCTGGCGGCGGATTTTGATCCGGCCCTGTTCGACTCGGTACTGTCTGAGCAGGTGCGCAATGTCGATCAGCTCGACTGGGACGAGCGCGAAGGTGTGTTGCGGGCCGAGCGGCAACGTAAAGTCGGCGAACTGGTACTCAGCCGCGAGCCGCTGACCGGACTGGATGAGGCGGCACGCAGCCAGGCGCTGGTGAATCTGGTGCGGCGCAAAGGGCTTGAGTTGTTGCCATGGACGCAGGAGTTGCGCCAGTGGCAGGCGCGGGTGGCGTTGCTGCGTCAGCTGGATATGGAGGGGAAAGGGCAGAGCGAATGGCCGGATGTCAGCGATACGGCGCTGCTGGCTAATCTGGAAAACTGGTTGCAACCCTATCTGAGCAAGGTCTCGCGGCTGAGCCATTTCGCCAATCTGGAACTGGCCAGCATTGTCCATAACCTACTGCCGTGGCCCTTACCGCAACGCCTGGATGAGCTGGCGCCGCATCATCTGAGCGTACCTTCCGGGTCGTCGATTCGCCT
>JAPLSD010000282.1 GCA_026398835.1 Pseudomonas sp. | reverse complement strand
TTGCAGGGTTGGCAGCATGTGTTGCGGCAGGGAGAACTCGACCGCGATCGGGTCGATCTGGGTCACCGAGAACAAGCCCTGTGTATCGCTCATGCGCAGGAAATTGCCTTCGTCGACCGTACGAATGCCGACCCGCCCAGTCACTGGGGAGTGAATCTGCGTGTAGGAGAGTTGAACTTGCGCGGCGTCGATGGCGGCCTGGTTGCCCTGCGCGGTGGCTTTCAACTGATTGACCAGTGCCTGTTGCTGATCGTAGGTCTGCTTGGAAATGCCATCGTCGACGCTCAGCAACTTGTAACGCTTGAGATTGACCTCAGCCACTTGCAGTTGCGCCTGATTTTGCCCCAACTGAGCACGGGCCTGATCAAGGTTGGTGCGGATCGAGCGATCGTCGAGGGTGGCCAGCAGATCACCGCTTTTTACCAGCTGACCTTCCTTGACCCACAGTTTGGTCAGAATGCCGTCGATCTGCGGTCGGATGATGACGCTGTGCAACGACAACACCGAGCCGATGCCGCTGACATAGCGCGGCACGTCCTTCTGTTCGACGCTGATCACTCGCACGGGGATCGCGGTCGGCGCCGCCAGTTGGGTCGCGGTGGGCCTGGTCAAAAACAAGATCGCCACTGCGGCCAGAGCGATCAGCAACGCTGCGAACAACACCGTTTTTTTCTGAATGCGCATGCTTGTAGGACGCCAGAGCAAAGTCATCGAAGGATTGGCCAGTATCAATGACTTACTTTACCCCTCAAACCCGGTCAGCAAAGTGACTGCTAACTGACAGCGCTGTCAGTAATGGCTGACCATTCGTTCGGTGCGCAGGTTAAAGATCGCAGGCGCACAGGTATACTGCCGACTTATGCGGCCGTCACCCTGGCCTGATCCACTTTTTGCACCCCCGGAGCTTCCATGAATTCCCGTACACAACCGCCTGTTTCCGACGCCACGAGCGACGAGCAGGCTGACCTGCAAAACAGCGTCGACTCCAGCGCAGAGAGCGAAGACAAAGCCGCTATCCCCGCGTTCAAGTTCCCGTTCAAACCGGGTGAGCTTGCCGCGGCGAAGAACGCCAATCAGCCGTGGTACAAAAACGGCGCGAAGAACGGCCACACCAAAACCCCGGGCGCAGCGCCTCCCGGCACCCGTCGTTCGATGGGTAAGCGCTGAGTTATTGAATCGAATGGATCGTTCCCACGCTCCCGCGTGGGAACGATCGGTAATCCCTAGGTCGCCCGCAACGAGATAAAGGCATAGTTGGCAGGCTCCGCCGTTGCTACCTGCGCCCCGGCTGCCCGCACTTGTTCGGCAATATCTGTCCCGGACACATGAAACAGCCACTCGCCGGCCGAACTTGCCGGTGACTGCGCTTCAATCTGCTCAATGGCCATGGCGAACGCCGTCATGTCCGGCAGGTAAGCGGTAAAACCGTCGCCCTTGAGCGCGGTGGTGCGAATGCCCAACCGTTCGCAGATGGCTTCCTTGGTGTGGATGTCGTCCCGGTCAGCCTGGCGGGAACGCTGGATCAAGCCGGCCAGTTCCTGATCGACCAACTCACCGCCGACAATCAGATCCGGTCCTGTTTCCCAGGATTCTGGCGGGCAATCCTTGGCGGCTGGCTTGAGCGCAATGTGCGGATTGATTTCCATGGGGTATATGCGGCAAACCAACGGCCGGCGTTCATAGATCCGGCAGAGCTGGTCTTCGTCAAGATTCCGGCAGGGGCCGACGTTATACGCCGCGAAAGTGATCGCCACATACGCTTGGGTTGCACCGCTGGGTACCACGCAGGAGCGTCGCTCGGCATGCTCGTGTTGGTGCAACGGCAGGCCGAGGCCATTACCGAGAAAGCCTTCCACCAGTACGATCACATTGCCACCATCCGCCGCCCACTGCCGGGCTTCGGCGAGGGTCAGGGGTACATGGTGATCGTTGCAGCACTTGCCGCAACCTACACAGGAAAACGTCGTATTCATTGGATGGACGGCCGCAATTGATAGGCGAGAGCGGTGACGGGAAATAACCACAGGGTCACTGCAAAGGCCTGTCTGGAAGCAAGTTATGCGCCAGTCATTGGGCTTTGACGGGCGGGCGGATCGAGTCCCATTCGGTGACATAAGCGGTTTTGGTTTTTTTGTTGTACAGGCACAGCTCGGTACCTTGCTGGCCCTTCATGTGCTTTTGCGGGTATTGGCCTTGCAGCAGCAATGCGCTGTAACCCACTCGGTCATCGAACTGCGCGGCAGTGCCGATCGGATTTGGGCTCTTGAGTTGACTGGCTTTGGTGCAGCTGGCGAGCACCGCTTTATCGAAAACGGCCCAGGCGTCGGGGCTGGAGGCATTGGCCTGGGCTGTGAAAGTGGCCAGGCAGATGAAGGTCAAGATGCAGGACTTCATGGCAGGACTTCCTTTGGACGCGCTTTGGCGAAGTGGGGAGTATGCCTGAGGACCTTTGGCTGCGTTACAGGGGGACGGGTTCTCTGCGCACCACGCGCATCCCGGCGTTTTCATACAAGCGCCGCGCCCGCTGGTTGTCTTCCAGTACCTTCAGGTCAACAAAACCTTCTCTATGTTGCTGAAACACCTTGAACGCATGCAGCAGCAACGCTCGCCCCAGACCTTGCCCTTGAGCCCTCGGATGCACCACCAGATCTTTGATATAGGCGCTGGTCCAGCATTGGGCGACGCCGATAATCCCTTGGTTATCCGAGGCGATGAAACACAGCGCCGGGTCATATTCGGCATCGGTTTCAAAACACTCGCGCCAGATATCCAG
>JAPLSD010000670.1 GCA_026398835.1 Pseudomonas sp. | reverse complement strand
TTGTCGCCGATTTCCGCGAGGAAGAACGCGATTAGCGTGGTCAGGAATGGCCCGAATTTGCGTGCGGTACTGGCTTCATCGTCATCCATCTTGTCCGGCACCAGGGTCCACAATGCCGTCGCGGTAAAGCTCGCGGCGAGGATCCAGTGCAGTGTGGCGTCCGAGAAGAAGCTGCCGAACCAGGCACCGACCGCACCCGCTGCCGCATGGTTGGCCAGGGTTGCAGCAACGATGCCGGCAATGATCGGCCAGGGTTTGCGAAAGCGCGCGGCGAGAATCAGGGCAAGCAGTTGCGTCTTGTCGCCGATTTCGGCCAAGGCAACGATCGCGGTAGGAACGAGTAGAGAATCCAGCATCAGGTATTTCCTAAGGGGCGGGTCGACACGGCTATGACACGTACAGCCTTCCCGCCCCGGGTAAGGTGTTCGTGTCATAGGTCTTGTCAAACCCTGCGGTCCGTTTGTGCGGACTCTGGGTCGCATACGCCATGGTCTGAGGACCAAGTATGTTGACGTATGCCGGACGAGCATGGCGCTCGTGGGAGACTACTCCCCTAGGACGGAGCGGATTCTGCCTAGGCAAAATCCATTCGGCAAGCCTTCTTTTCTAAAAGAATTTCAGCCGCGCTTGGCCCGATAGATGCGAAAGCCTTGTCCTTCAGCCTTGATCGCACACACGCCCAGATGCTCTTCGATCAGTGGTTGATACTTCAGGAAACTGTTGGCCACCAAGCGCAGTTCGCCACCGTTTTTCAGATGTTTGGCGGCTTTTCGCAGCAAGTTTTCCGTCGCGTGGTAATCGGTATGCACCCCGACATGGAACGGCGGGTTGCTCAAAATCGCGCTTAAACCCATCGGTGCCGCGTCGATCCCGTCGCCCGTCAGCACCTCGGCTTCCAGACCGTTGGCGGCCAGGGTCAGACGACTACTGGCTGCGGCAAACGCGTCGACGTCCAGCAGCGTGACGGTGTTGTGCGGGTAACGACGTTTGACCGCCGCACCCAACACGCCCGCGCCGCAGCCAAAGTCCAGCAAATGACCGCTGGGCAGTTTGTCCAGATGCTCAAGCAGCAGAGCACTGCCGCGATCCAGGCGACCGTGGCTGAACACGCCGGGCAGACTGATGACTTTTAGCGGGCCCTCGGCCAGCGGCAGTTCGTACTCTTGCGCAAGACTTTCCAGGGTTACGGCCTCTGGCGCATTGGCCACAGTGACCTGCCAGAGCTGGCAATGCCGCGCGCTGTCGAGTTTGCGTGGTTTGCCGAAGGGATTCAGTTGCTTGGCCGCGCCTTCGATACCGCTGCGTTTCTCGCCGACCAGGTACAACTCGCGGCCGGCCAGGCGCGAGGCCAGGGCGTTCAACACGTAGTCGGTCAGATCCTTTGATTTGGGCAGGAACAGCACTGCGGTTTCGAAGCCTTGAGCCGGTGCATTCACGCCAAAATGGCTGCGCTCGGCAAAGCGTGCATCGAGCGCGGCCTGATCGCCGGCATGCCAGCACCAGCCATGGGCCTTGGGCAATTTGCCCAGCAGGTCATCGGCGGGCAAACCGGCCAGCAGCAGCGAGCCCTGGAATAACTCAGCCTGACGAAGCAGTACTTCACTGCGCGGATCCATACTCTGCTCCTTGAAAAAAAGTGCGGCAGTTTATCAACTGACAACCCGCAGCGCTGTACCGCTGAAAAAGCCTTGAGCGTTTTCGGTCAGCTGACCGACGATCCGCTGCCGCGCCTCGCGACTCCCCCAGGCGTTGTGCGGGGTGACGATCAGTCGCGGGATGTCACCCGCCAACAGTGGGTTGCTGGCAGTCGGCGGTTCGACGCTCAGCACATCGGTGGCCGCGCCGCCGAGGTGACCGCTGCGCAGCGCGTCCGCCAGCGCCTGTTCGTCGATCAAGCCGCCGCGAGCGGTGTTGACCACAAAGGCGCCGGGCTTCATCAGCGCCAGTTCACGGGTGCCGATGAAGTTGCGGGTGTGTTCGTTGAGCGGGCAGTGCAGGGTCAGCGCGTCGATTTGCGGCAGCAATTCATCCAGTGGCAAGCGATCGGCGCGGGCCGGACGCCCCGGCAATTGGCCGAGCAGTACGCGCATGCCGAAGGCTTCGGCCAGTCGCGCTACGGCGCCGCCCAGTTCGCCATGACCGAGCAATCCGAGGGTCTTGCCTTCCAGCTCAACGATGGGGAAATCCAGCAGGCAGAACTGCTTGGCTTGCTGCCAGCGGCCTTCACCGACCGCTTTTTGGTAGTCGCTCAGGCGCGTGGCCAACGCAAGTAACAGCATGATCGTGTGTTGGGCGACGGAAGGCGTGCCGTAACCCTGGCAATTGCTGACGGTGATGCCATGGGCGCGGGCGGCGTCGAGGTCGACGTTATTGGTGCCGGTGGCGGCAATCAGGATCAGTTTCAGCTCAGGACAGGCCGCCAGGGTTTGGGCATCGAGCATAATTTTGTTGCTGATGGCGACGTGGGCACCCTGCAGACGCTCGATGACCTGATCCGGTGTGGTTTGTACACAGAGCTGCAAGTCGCTGAAGCTGTTTCGCAGCGCGCTGAGGTCAAGGTCACCCAGGTCCAGGGAAGTGTGGTCAAGGAACACGGCGCGGCGATTGTTACTCATCAACTGTACCTTTTGTGCGGTTAACTGAAGGCGTAATGTGGCGAGCCTAACAGATGAAACAATTCGTTACTCCCTGCCCAATAGGAGCCCCCATGTACTGGACAGAGTTCTTGACCGTTGCCCTGATTCACCTGCTCGCCGTTGCAAGCCCAGGCCCGGACTTTGCCGTCGTAGTGCGCGAAAGCGTGACCCACGGTCGCCGCGCGGGCACCTGGACAGCATTGGGCGTCGGTATGGCGATCTTCCTGCACGTAGGCTATTCGTTGCTGGGTATCGGCCTGATCGTGTCGCAGTCGATTGTTCTGTTCAACGCACTGAAATGGCTGGCGGCGGCTTATCTGCTGTACATCGGCTTCAAGGCATTACGCGCTCAACCGGCCAAACCGGCCACTGAAAACCTGCACAAGGAAGTTGGCGAACGCACCGCTCGCGGCGCCTTCACGTCCGGTTTCGTGACCAATGGCCTGAACCCCAAGGCGACGCTGTTCTTCCTGTCGTTATTCACCGTGGTGATCAACCCGCACACGCCGCTGGCGATTCAGGCGGGCTACGGGGTTTACCTGGCCGTGGCGACCGGTTTCTGGTTCTGCCTGGTGGCCATGCTGTTCAGCCAGCAGCGAGTACGCGCCGGTTTCGCCCGCATGGGCCACTGGTTTGACCGGACCATGGGCGCGGTTCTGATCGCCATTGGCGTGAAGCTGGCGTTCACTGAAATGCATTGATTGAGCCTCGGAACCAAGTGCTGGCGCGAAGCTGGCACTTGTGCGGCTCTGCAAATCATTCCTTTGGCTGATTTAGCTGTCATCAAGGCGCTCTAGAGTACTTATCTTTACAGCCAAGACCGTGCAGTCAGAAAAGGGACTCCTATGTTGCAGACTCGCGTTATCCCGCCAGCCGAAGGCGCTTATCAATATCCGCTGTTGATCAAGCGGCTGCTGATGTCGGGCAGCCGTTACGAGAAGACCCGCGAGATCGTCTACCGCGACCAACTGCGCTATAGCTACCCGACCCTTATCGAACGTGTCGCGCGGCTGGCCAACGTACTGACGGCAGCCGGGGTCAAGGCCGGTGACACCGTGGCGGTGATGGATTGGGACAGCCATCGCTATCTGGAGTGCATGTTCGCCATTCCGATGATCGGCGCTGTAATCCACACCATTAATGTGCGTCTGTCGCCCGAGCAGATTCTCTACACCATGAACCACGCCGAGGACCGCTTCGTGCTGGTCAACAGTGAGTTCGTCGGGCTCTACCAGGCGATAGGCGGGCAACTGACCACGGTCGAGAAAACCCTGCTGCTGACCGACGCAGTGGAAAAAACCGCTGATCTGCCCAATCTGATTGGCGAGTATGAGCAACTGTTGGCGGCCGCCAGTACGCACTACAGCTTTGAAGACTTCGACGAAAACTCGGTCGCGACCACGTTCTACACCACCGGTACCACGGGAAATCCCAAAGGGGTGTATTTCACCCATCGGCAACTGGTGCTGCACACCATGGGCGTGTCGACGATCATGGGCAGCATCGACAGCGTGCGGCTGTTGGGTACCAGTGACGTGTACATGCCCATCACACCGATGTTCCACGTACATGCCTGGGGCTTGCCGTATGTGGCGACCATGCTCGGGCTCAAGCAGGTCTATCCCGGTCGTTACGATCCGGAGTATCTGGTGGAGTTGTGGCGCAAGGAAAAGGTCAGCTTCTCCCACTGCGTGCCGACCATCCTGCAGATGCTGCTCAACTCCAAAGCGGCTCAGGGCACAGACTTTGGCGGCTGGAAAATAGTCATCGGCGGCAGCGCCCTCAACCGTGCGCTGTACGAAGCGTCCAAGGCCAAAGGCATTCAACTGACCGCCGCTTACGGTATGTCGGAAACCGGCCCGCTGGTGTCCTGCGCTCACCTCAATGACGAGCTGATGGCCGGTACTGAAGACGAACGCACGACGTATCGAATCAAAGCCGGTGTGCCCGGGCCATTGGTGGAAGCGGCGATTGTCGACCCTGACGGCAACTTCCTGCCAGCGGACGGTGAGTCCCAGGGAGAACTGGTGTTGCGTGCGCCATGGCTGACCGAGGGTTATTTCCGCGAACCGGAAAAGGGCGCCGAACTCTGGGCCGGCGGCTGGTTGCACACCGGCGACGTGGCCACCCTGGACAGCATGGGCGTGATCGATATTCGCGACCGGATCAAGGACGTGATCAAGACCGGTGGTGAGTGGATTTCGTCGCTGGCGCTGGAAGATCTGATCAGCCGCCATCCGGCGGTACGCGAAGTAGCAGTGGTCGGCATCCCGGATC
The DNA here is from genome assembly GCA_026398835.1 of Pseudomonas sp. Classification (GTDB taxonomy): domain Bacteria; phylum Pseudomonadota; class Gammaproteobacteria; order Pseudomonadales; family Pseudomonadaceae; genus Aquipseudomonas. The sequence goes on along the minus strand of JAPLSD010000670.1, from coordinate 806 downwards.
CGCAGTGGGGCGAGCGGCCGTTTGCACTGCTGGTGATACGCGAAGGGCATGTGATCGGAGCCAGGGAGCTCAAGGAGCATCTCAAACCCTATGTCGAACTGGGCCACCTCAGCAAATGGGCGATTCCGAGCCAGATTGCCCTTGTTACTGAAATTCCCAAGACCAGCGTCGGCAAGCTCGACAAGAAGCGCATCCGCGTCGACATCACCGAATGGCAGACCAATAACAGCACCTTCCTTTCGACGCTTTAAGCGTCCTTTGCCGTGCCCGAAAGGGCGCGGCAAGCCCACCAAGCAAGCGCTTGGCTTGTTAAATAGTTATTTTCAGTCATCCTTGCCGGGCCGGCATCTGCCGGGCTGGCGAAAGGACTGTTCCAGAGTGGTCGGGGCTGCAAATCACACTTTAGAGGGATCAAGCAGTACTACCTGCTGGCTATAGTCCGTCCACAGGATTTTTAAGAACGGGGCAAACGCACAAAACGGGGCGATGCAACTCTGACTGATTTCGGGACAACCTGGTTTCCTGTCACTCAGAGCGTTTTTAGAAGTGCTAACTGCCATAACAATAAAGCACATGGAGTAGCGTCGATGACATCAGTAAACCAGTTCTGGCGCCGGGCGAGACTGCCCCTGGCGGTCAGTCTCGCCTCTACGCTCGCCGGGCCCGCATTCGGCGTCAGTTTCAACGTCGGTGAAATCGAAGGTCAATTCGACTCGTCCCTCTCTCTGGGTATGAGTGTGTCCACCCAGCAGCCGAACAAGAACCTGATCGGTGTCAACAACGGTGGGAAAGGCCTGTCCCAGACC
>JAPLSD010000372.1 GCA_026398835.1 Pseudomonas sp. | reverse complement strand
TTCCAGGAATACATCGCGAGTCGTCTTGGACACACCGCTGTGCTCGCCACCCATCACGCCGGCAATGGCCAAGGCGCGGGAGTGGTCGGCAATCACCAGCGTATCGCTACGCAGACTGACTTCCTGACCGTCGAGCAGAACCAGCTTCTCGCCCTCTTCGGCCATGCGCACGCGAATGCCGCCATTGATTTCGGCGAGATCGAAAGCGTGCAGCGGTTGACCCAGTTCCAGCATCACGTAGTTGGTGATGTCGACGGCAGCGTCGATGCTGCGTACGTCGGCACGACGCAGACGCTCGACCATCCACAGCGGCGTAGGCTTGGACAGATCGACGTTACGAATAACGCGACCCAGGTAACGTGGGCAAGCAGCCGGTGCCAGGACTTCAACCGAGCGCACTTCATCGTGCACGGCTGGAACGGTGGCCACTACCGGGCGTTTGACTTCGGCAGCATAAAGCGCACCGACTTCACGGGCCAGACCGGCCAGGGACAGGCAATCGCCACGGTTCGGGGTCAGGTCGACCTCGATGCTGGCGTCATCCAGGCCCAGGTACTCGCGAATGTCCTGACCTACTGGTGCATCGGCCGGCAATTCCATCAGGCCGTCGTTGCCTTCACCGACTTGCAGCTCGGCTTGCGAGCACAGCATGCCGTTGGATTCGACGCCACGTAGCTTGGCTTTCTTAATCTTGAAGTCGCCTGGCAGTTCGGCACCGATCATGGCGAACGGGATCTTCAGGCCCGGGCGTACGTTAGGCGCACCGCACACGACCTGAAAGGTCTCCGTGCCGTTGCTGACCTGGCAAACACGCAACTTGTCGGCGTCCGGGTGTTGCTCGGTGCTCAGCACCTCGCCCACTACCACGCCACTGAATTCACCGGCGGCCGGCGTAACGCTATCGACCTCAAGACCGGCCATCGACAGACGAGCAACCAGCTCGTCGCGATTTACCTGCGGGCTTACCCAGCCGCGCAGCCATTGTTCACTGAATTTCATCCTGCTCTCCTAAAAATTCGTTACGACTAGCGAAATTGCGCGAGGAACCGCAAGTCGTTGTCGAAGAACAGACGCAAGTCGTTCACGCCGTAACGCAGCATGGCCAGACGCTCAACGCCCATGCCGAAGGCAAAGCCCGAAAATTCTTCCGGGTCGATCCCGGACATGCGCAATACGTTCGGGTGAACCATGCCGCAGCCCATGACTTCCAGCCAGCCAGTCTGTTTGCAGACGCGGCAGCCTTTACCGCTGCACATCACGCACTCCATGTCGACTTCGGCGGATGGCTCGGTGAACGGGAAGTACGAAGGACGGAAACGCACGGCCAGTTCTTTTTCGAAGAACACCCGCAGGAACTCTTCGATGGTGCCTTTCAGGTCGGCGAAATTGATGTCGCGATCAACCAGCAGGCCTTCGACCTGGTGGAACATCGGCGAGTGGGTGATATCGGAGTCGCTACGGTACACACGGCCTGGGCAGACGATGCGGATCGGCGGTTGTTTCGATTCCATGGTGCGGACCTGTACCGGCGAGGTATGGGTGCGCAGCAACATGTTGGCATTGAAATAGAAGGTGTCATGCATCGAACGGGCCGGGTGATGGCCTGGGATGTTGAGCGCTTCAAAGTTGTGGTAGTCGTCTTCGACCTCAGGGCCTTCGGCGATGCCGTAGCCGATATGGGTGAAGAACTGTTCGATACGTTCCAGAGTGCGAGTGACCGGATGCAGACCGCCAGAGGTCTGGCCACGGCCAGGCAGGGTCACGTCAATGGACTCGGCGGAAAGTTTGGCGGCTAGATCAGCCTCTTCAAACAACGCCTTGCGCGCATTGAGAACCTCTGTGACACGTTCCTTGGCAACGTTGATCAGGGCACCGACCTGCGGACGCTCCTCTGCCGGCAAATTCCCCAGGGTCTTCATCACCTGAGTCAATTCGCCCTTTTTACCAAGGTAGTGAACCCGGATTTGCTCCAGGGCATTGATATCTTCAGCGCTTTGCACAGCCTCTAGAGCTTGAGAGACCAGCGCGTCCAGGTTTTCCATGTACAGACTCCAGATACAAAATAGGGGAAGAGCTTAAAGGCTCTTCCCCTATTTATGACGTTTAACACCTGAGCCCACAGAGGTGAGCCCGGGTGACTGTCGGGGGTACTTAAGCCAAGGTGGCTTTAGCTTTCTCGACAATCGCAGCAAACGCCGCTTTTTCGTTCACTGCCAGATCAGCCAGAACCTTACGGTCGATCTCGATGGACGCTTTTTTCAGGCCGGCGATGAAACGGCTGTAGGACAGACCGTTAATACGAGCACCAGCGTTGATACGAGCGATCCACAGAGCGCGGAACTGACGTTTTTTCTGACGACGGTCACGGTAGGCGTATTGGCCTGCCTTGATTACCGCTTGCTTGGCAACACGGAATACGCGTGAACGCGCGCCGTAGTAGCCTTTAGCAAGTTTCAGAATTTTTTTGTGACGCTTACGGGCAATGACGCCACGCTTTACACGAGCCATGAGTTACTTCCTCTATTCTTAACCAAAAATTAGCAAAGGCGCAGCATGCGCTTGACTTTTGCAACGTCGGACGGATGCAGCAAGCTGCTACCGCGCAGTTGACGCTTACGCTTAGTCGACATTTTGGTCAGGATGTGGCTCTTGAAAGCGTGCTTGTGCTTGATACCGTTAGCAGTTTTCAGAAACCGCTTAGCAGCACCACTTTTAGTCTTCATCTTTGGCATGTTCGGATACTCCGCATTCAGTTGATAAACATAATCGCAAGGCCTGCCGTGCCCTGGTGATTACTTCTTCTTTTTCGGGGCGATGACCATGATCAGTTGGCGTCCTTCCATCTTAGGATGCTGTTCGACCGAACCGTACTCGAGCAGGTCAGCTTCAACCCGCTTGAGGAGTTCCATCCCCAGCTCCTGGTGGGCCATCTCACGACCGCGGAATCTCAACGATACCTTGGCCCTGTCCCCGTCACTCAGGAAACGTACCAGGTTGCGCAGTTTTACCTGGTAATCCCCTTCCTCCGTCCCTGGACGAAACTTGATTTCTTTAACCTGAATCTGCTTCTGGTTTTTCTTCGCTGCAGCTACCTGTTTCTTCTTTTCGAAGATCGATTTGCCGTAGTCCATCACGCGGCAAACAGGCGGTATTGCGTCGGCAGAAATTTCCACCAAATCCAGTTTGGACTCTTCAGCAATACGAAGCGCTTCATCAATCGAGACGATGCCAATCTGCTCGCCGTCAGCGCCAATTAACCGAACCTCGCGTGCCGAGATATTCTCGTTGATCGGGGCTTTCGGTGCAGCTCGTTTATCTTGTCTCATTTCACGCTTAATAATAATTACTCCGAATCTGGGCGACCACGCCGGGAAACCGCTTGCGCGAGGAACTCAGCGAACTGGGCGACGGGCATCGAGCCCAGGTCAGCACCTTCACGAGTACGCACAGCGACAGTCTGCATCTCGACTTCCCGATCTCCAATAACCAAGAGATAGGGAACCTTGAGCAAAGTATGCTCGCGGATTTTAAAGCCGATCTTTTCATTTCTCAAGTCGGACTTGGCACGAAATCCGCTTTGATTGAGAGTTTTTTCAACTTCCGCGGCAAAATCGGCCTGTTTATCAGTGATATTCATGATCACTGCCTGAGTCGGAGCCAGCCATGCAGGGAACGCGCCCTCGTAATGCTCGATCAGAATCCCGACGAAACGCTCGAAGGAACCCAGAATCGCCCGATGCAACATGACCGGGTGCTTGCGACTGTTGTCTTCGGAGACGTATTCGGCCCCAAGACGGGTAGGCAGGTTAAAATCGAGCTGCAAGGTACCACATTGCCAGACACGACCGAGGCAATCTTTCAGCGAGAATTCGATTTTCGGACCGTAGAACGCACCTTCACCCGGTTGCAAATCGTAAGGCAGGCCAGCACTGTCGAGGGCTGCGGCCAGTGCGCTTTCTGCGCGATCCCACAGCTCATCGGAACCCACGCGTTTTTCCGGACGAGTGGACAGCTTCAGCTCGATGTCCTTGAAGCCGAAATCGGCATAGACATCCAGAGTCAGCTTGATGAACGCAGCAGACTCAGCCTGCATTTGCTCTTCGGTGCAGAAGATGTGTGCGTCATCCTGAGTGAACGCGCGCACTCGCATGATGCCGTGCAAGGCACCCGACGGTTCGTTACGGTGACAGGCACCGAACTCGGCCAGACGCATCGGCAGCTCGCGGTAGCTTTTCAGGCCCTGATTGAACACCTGCACGTGGCACGGGCAGTTCATCGGCTTGATTGCGTAGTCGCGGTTTTCCGACTGGGTGGTAAACATGTTCTCGGCGTAGTTGGCCCAGTGCCCGGATTTCTCCCAGAGGCTGCGGTCAACGACCTGCGGAGTCTTGATCTCCAGGTAGCCGTTTTCGCGCTGAACCTGGCGCATGTACTGCTCCAGCACCTGATACAAGGTCCAGCCGTTCGGATGCCAGAACACCATGCCCGGTGATTCTTCCTGGGTATGGAACAGGCCCAAGCGCTTGCCCAGCTTTCGATGGTCGCGCTTTTCGGCTTCTTCAATACGCTGGATATAGGCTGCCAGTTGCTTCTTGTCTGCCCAGGCCGTGCCGTAAACGCGCTGCAGCTGCTCGTTTTTGGCATCGCCACGCCAATAGGCGCCGGACAGTTTGGTCAGTTTGAATGACTTCAGGAAGCGCGTGTTCGGCACGTGCGGGCCGCGGCACATGTCGACGTATTCTTCGTGATAGTACAGGCCCATGGCCTGTTCATTCGGCATGTCTTCGACCAGACGCAGCTTGTAGTCTTCGCCACGGGCAGTGAACACGTCGATCACTTCGGCACGCGGAGTGACTTTCTTGATGACGTCGTAATCTTTCTCGATCAGCAGATGCATGCGCTGTTCGATGGCCACCAGGTCGTCTGGAGTGAAAGGACGCTCGTAGGCGATGTCGTAATAGAAGCCTTCATCGATGACCGGACCGATGACCATCTTCGCCGTTGGGTACAGCTGCTTGACCGCGTGGCCAATCAGGTGGGCGCAAGAGTGGCGAATGATCTCCAGCCCCTCTTCATCCTTTGGCGTGATGATTTGCAGAGTTACGTCGCTGTCGATCACGTCACTGGCGTCGACCAGCTTGCCATTGACCTTGCCGGCGACGGTGGCCTTGGCCAGACCGGCACCAATGGATGCGGCGACCTCGGCTATGGAAACCGAATGATCGAATGAACGTTGACTGCCGTCGGGAAGAGTAATAGTTGGCATGGCGCCTCCTCTCCTAGTGGTGACCCCTACCAAAGGTCACGTGGGTTGGGATGAGCCAGTACAAGATTCAGTCCAGGCCATTCAATAACGAACGCCTGCCTTACAGCGGCAGGAGCCTTGCGGCCAACCGGAAAACCGAACCAGAGTGACTGGAGTTCAAATCAGAATTATCAAGGTGCTGACCGCTACGGGACGAAATGTCATCCGAAGCCTGAAAACACCCAAGCCGGGCATGCTAGCACAGATGAACGGTCATCGCGCCGCGCGGCCCTGCCGGTGACGTAAATCGCCTGACTTTGTGCAAGAGTGCTGAACTTGGACTGTATTTCAAGTCTCAGATAGACATAGAACCGACCGCAACACTGACTACAAGGAGCATCCCAGCATGCGTCTGAACCGTTTTTTCGCCATTGCCGCGCCCATCATTATGCTACTGCCGCTGACAGCCCACGCGGAATGGCCGAAGGAAACGCGCGATAAGTACATGGCCCAATGCACCCAGGCCGCAGGCTCCCAGCCAGGCATCAGCCCGGCATCCGCCAAATCGCATTGCGCATGTGGCGCTGACAAGATTGCCTCCTACCCGGCAAAAGATCTCCAGGCACTGATGGATAACAAGGCCAGCGTAGATCTGCAAAACAAAGCGCTGGCTGCGATTTCCACTTGTAAGGTGCAAAAAAAGTAAGCCCCCAAAGGCATATCCAACCGCTTCCGGGCCGGTAAAGGGACCTTAAAAAGAGGTTTTTCGTACAATTTACGCAGGTTTTACAGCTTTTTTTATTGCTTTTATTTTCGCCTGAAAGCCCTTTAAACCGGGGCTTTCAGGGACTCAAAGCGTCAAAGAAAGTACAACAAATGGGCAAACAGCACGTCCGGGGGGCTCCCAAGCCGAACATTTCGACTATGATACCCCGGTGTGCCCAGTTGGCCTGAGCAGCACAGCACTACTGAAAATATATGTTTCTTGGAGATACACCATGTCTAATCGCCAAACCGGCACCGTTAAATGGTTCAACGATGAAAAAGGCTTCGGCTTCATCACTCCTCAAGGTGGCGGTGACGACCTGTTCGTACACTTCAAAGCTATCGAAAGCGACGGTTTCAAAAGCCTGAAAGAAGGCCAGACCGTTTCCTTCGTGGCTGAGAAAGGCCAAAAGGGTATGCAAGCTGCACAGGTTCGCGCTGAGTAATTTCTCCGCGATCTAAAAAAACCCCGTCCATGTGACGGGGTTTTTTATGCGCTAAAGAAAGGCCGGAAGCGATCAGCCGCAGTTGACGCGAGTGACCACCAGGTTTGCATCGGTGTTGAGATTCAGGCGATCGGAGCGGTATTCCAGCGTCACCATGTCGTTCGGCTTGAGGAATCGCGCGCTCTGCGCACCTGCACGCGTGCGAGCTTGCTCCAGAAGCTCAGGCGAGGCCTTCTTGCCAATGGCGAATTCGGCGGCTTTAGACTCACAGCGGCTGTGCCCGGTCTCGGGAGCCACAGGGTCTTTTGTCGCCTGCGAAGTGCTGCACCCCGTCAAAATGACAGCAGCTAACAAGGTACCGAATGACGCGAGCTTCCAAGGCATGAAGCCTCCTTTTCAAAAATAGACAGAGATCGTGCGACAGCCATTTTGGCTTTTGGTTTCAAGAAAAACTGGCACTCCGCCCCCCTTGACTC
>JAPLSD010000274.1 GCA_026398835.1 Pseudomonas sp. | reverse complement strand
GTTCAGCCAGGACCATCCGCGCAATAGCCAGACGCTGTCGCTGACCACCAGACAAACGCACCCCGGAACGCCCGACAATACTTTCCAATCCTTGCGGCAAGGCTTTGATCGTGGCATCCAGCTGGGCAATTTCCAGCGCCTGCCAGCAGGCCTCATCACTGCGTAAACGCCCCATGGTCAGGTTGGCCCGTACCGTATCGTTGAACAGCGCCGGGTGCTGCAGCACGACTGCAACATGCTCGCGCACAGTTTCCAGGCCGATTTCCTGTTGGGTCGAACCGCCGAAACGGATGCTGCCCGATTGCGGCGTGTAGAGCCCCAAAAGCAATTGCACCAGGGTACTTTTGCCACCGCCACTGGCACCGACGATCGCCACTTTTTCGCCGGGAGCGATGGACAGATTCATCTGATTCAGGACCAACTCATCACCGTAACCGAAGCTCAAGCCACGAACCTCGATCCCCACCGTCTCACGACCCTGGAAAGGGTTATCACCACCGGGGTATTGCGGCTCATCGGCGCGCGATAACAACTCATTGATCCGCGCCAACGCCCCACCCGCTGCATAGTAGGCGTATTGCAAATTGAGTAACTGCTCGACCGGACCGATCATGAACCAGAGATAGCTGAACACCGCCAACATTTGGCCGATGGACAGGTCAGAAAACAGCACGGTGAGCATGGCTGCCGCGCGGAAGATGTCGATACCGAACTGGAACAGCAAACCACTCGCCCGGCTGGAGGCGTCGGTCTTCCATTGCGAGTTCACCGCATAATCGCGAACTTCCTGCGCTCGCAGCCCCAAACGTCCAAGGAAAAAGCCCTGTCGGTTACCCGCACGGACTTCCTGAATAGCATCGAGGGTTTCGGTAAGCGCCTGGGTGAACCGTGAAGTGCTGTCGTTCTCCAGTTTTTTCAGGTGTTTGACTCGTTTGCCCAATTGCACCGTGGCGTAAATCACCAGCGGATTGAACAGCAGAATCAACAGCGCCAGTTTCCAGTGCATCCAGACCAGAATGCCCGCGGTCCCGACCAACGTCAGCATGGCCACCAGAAAACGACTGAGGGTTTCACCGACAAATTTATCGAGAGTGTCCAGGTCGGTCACCAGATGGGTGGTCACCGTGCCGCTGCCCAGACTTTCGTATTCGCCGAGAGATATGCGCTTGAGTCGCTCGATCAGCCTGACGCGAATGCGGTAGACGATGTCTTTGGCCAAGCCTGCGAACAATCGCGCCTGCAGCACGTTGAACAGCAAAGCGCCGCAGCGCAGCGTCAGGGTGATCAGCAACATCAGACCGATGTAGCCGGCGGCGCTTTGCCAGCCTGTGGGTAGCGCGTGATTCATGACTTTCAGCGCGGCATCGCCATGCCCGAGCAGCACTTCGTCCACCAACAAAGGCAACAGCAAGGGGATCGGCACGCTGCACAGCGTCGCCAATACTGCTACGCCGTTAGCAATCCACAGGGCTCTTTTGTGACGTAACGCCAAACGACGGATTTCCGCCCAACTCAGCCGATCGATCCGCCTGGGTTGCTCCGCACCATCAAACTGATCATGCACAGGCAGCACGCTCCAGCCAACGACTGAGCAATGGAGACAGTTCATTAAGCGGCTGGTAGCCATTGGTCAGCAGTGCCAATTGACCATCGCGCTCGGCGAGCAAGGTCGGGAAACCGGCGATACCCAGATCCTGCACCCAAGTGAAATCCGCGGCTGTGGCCGCGTGCTGCTCGGCGCGGTCGAAGGCGGCAGCGAACTCGATACGCGGCAGTCCTGCCGCCTCTGCCAATTCCACCAACACACTGGCATGGGTGACGTCGCGACCTTCGGCATAAAAGGCGTGTTGAATCAGCTTGAGCAGTTTCCAGGCGCAATCCGGTGCCAGGCTGCGCGCGGTCACCACCGCCCGGCAGGCCGGTTCGGTGTCGTAGACAAAACCTTCGGGCAAAGCGCCCTCGAGTTTGAACGGCTGGCCAGTGGCCTCAGTGACTGCCTGCCAATGCTCAAGGATGTAACGCCGTGTGGTCGGCTCCAGCGCCGCACCACTGCCAGTCCTCAACCCGCCGACCACCAGATGCAACTCAACACCTGCGGCGCGTGCCTGCTCTACCAGGGCCTCGGCCACCGGAGCGAAGCCCCAGCACCAGGAACACATCGGGTCCATAACATAGAGCAGGCGTGCGGACATGGTTCAGGCCTCGGATGGCTGACGGTAGTTGAAACCAATAGGGTGTGGCTGGTTACGCGCTTTCGCCAGTTCGATCTGCTTCTGCCGATCGATAGCGCTGCGCCGGGTTTTCTCGCTCAGCTTATCCCAGCAATGGGGGCAACTGATGCCCGCCACATAGTGCTCGCAGGTGCGGTCTTCGACACTGATGGGTGTACGACAGGCATGACACTGATCGTAGTCGCCTTCACTCAGGTCGTGACGCACGGTGACCCGGTTATCGAAAACGAAGCAGTCGCCGCGCCACTGGCTTTGTTCCTGCGGCACCTCTTCGAGGTACTTCAGAATGCCGCCCTTGAGGTGAAACACTTCATCGAAGCCCTGGCTGAGCATGAAG
>JAPLSD010000445.1 GCA_026398835.1 Pseudomonas sp. | reverse complement strand
GACCGCAGAGCTCAATCCCATCGGTGGTCCACTTCGCCATATCGCCGGTGCGGTAGGCGCGCAGGCTTTGGCCGTCGGGCAATGGCAGGTGCAGATAGCGTTCGGCGGTCTGCTGCGGGGTATTCAAATAGCCCAGGCAGACCCCGGGCCCGACGATGTACAGCTCACCGACGGTCTGCTCGGCAACGGGCTGGAAGTCTTCATCGAGAATCAGCACCTGACTGTTGGCAATCGGCGAGCCCAGGGTGCGGTTGCTGTCGCCGGCCTGGAGTTGCCGCGCGGTAATCAGCACCGTGGCTTCTGTCGGGCCGTATAGGTTGTACAGCCGGCATTGCTGCGTCAGACGCTCGATCACGTAGGGTTCGCAGACGTCGCCGCCGGTCATCACATGGTCGAGCCCCAGCGGCTGGTCGAGGGGCAGAATGCTCAGTAATGCTGGCGGCAGAAATCCATGGGTGAGACGCTGACGGCGGATCAGCTCGACCAATTGCAGGGGGTCGCGACGTTCGTCGTCCGTAGGAACGATCAATTCGGCGCCCTGGATCAGCGTCGGAAAAATATCGATCAGCGAAGAGTCGAAGCTCAGGGACGAAAACTGCAAAACCCGACTGTGCTCGGTCAGCTCTACGTAGTCGGCGTACCAGCCGGTGAAGTGGGCCAGATTGCGCTGGCTGAGCAAGACCCCTTTGGGATGGCCAGTGGTGCCCGAGGTGTACAGCGCCATACAGGGCGCCTCGCTGCCGGGGCGTCGCTGCATCAGCGGCAGCGAGAGATCCGCGTCGTAAGCGTCGATGCGGCTGATGTCCAGCCCGGGCATCTCGGCGCTGAGCGCATGTTGACCATCGTGAAGCAACAGTACCGCGCCGGCATTCTCCAGAATGTATTGCTGACGTTGCAGGGGATGGCCCGGCTCAAGCGGCAGGTACACCGCCCCGCTGCCGAGAATCGCCAGTATGCCTGCGTAAAGCGCGCTGGATTTCGGCAGGCAAATGCCCACCACCAACGGCTTGTCGAAGGATCCGTGTTGCTCCAGCAGCGGGAGCAATCGCTGTTGAATCGCTCGGCTTTGAGCGTACAACTCCTCATAGCTGAGGGACGTGCCGGCCATGTTCAGCGCCGGCCGGCCGGCGAATCCCTGGAGGCTTTGTTCAAGTCTTTCGATCATCGGAATTTCAGCCAGTAGCAACAGGTCCGGCTGGCTGGTGAGATTGAACCGATGCGCATAGGCCAGCCGCTCCAGCATCAACAGGCTTTCTTGATGCCCATGGCAACCAGGTTCGACGGGTGTGGCATCCAGGAAATACTCGGCATCGCGGGAGTAGCGACTGATCAGCAGGGCAACGCTGTTCACCAGCTCGGCAATCACCCGCAGGCGCAGCGCCTGGCCATTGCCTGAGGGTTCATCTGCCACCGACAGGCGAGTCATCAAGCGCTGCGCGGTGCCCGAGCCAAACCAGCAGAGCACGTCGAGTTTCGGTAAGCCGTATTCGCTTAACGGCCCCACACCCAGCCGTAAGCTCAGCTGCGCGCATTCGCCAAAGTCGCGCAGACGTTGCGTCGAGATCGCCAGACTGCCGTCGTCGATCAGCACGTCAGTGGCGTTGACCGGTTGTTCGTTCAGAGCCTGACTGTCCGTCAGGCGGGTGAGTGAGTGGCCATGTTGTTCCAGTTCCAGCGCCAGCTCGTTCAAGGCCTGGCTCTGGCCAATGAGCAGAATGTCGAGACGTCTCATGATGTTCTCCTCGGTTAGACCAGGTAGTCGCTCAGGGCGTCCTGGACGCACGGCGACTCCAGCAACGAACTGCTGCGGAAAAACCGCACGATGTTGGCGACTAGCGGGTGATGACGATTGATCGGGAAGGCCAGCCCGGATACTTCGTTCTTGAGTGCCAGCCTTGCGGCGTCGCTGAGCTGCAAGTGCTCGATCAACTGAAAGTCGAAGGCTTTCTGGATGTCGTTGGTCAGGTAGTGGGCGATGAACACCGGCAAAATGTGCGCGATGCTTTGGCGATCGGCGTCGCTTGCGCCATGCCAGTAGATCCGCACCAGCCGTGCCCAGAACCCGGAGTGGCGACCCTCGTCGAGCAGGTGGTCGGCCATCAGTCCTTTGATCGATTGCTTGACTGTGTCGTCCTTGGCGAATGCCGCGACATCGTTGGTTACGGTGTTCTCGGCAATCGCCACGCAAATCAGCTCCACGGCGGCGCGCAGATGTTCCGGCGCCAGCGCCAATGCCGCTGGAATCGCCCGGCTCAATTCGATTTCACGGGGCAGTTCTATCGGCGTGATGCCGGTCATGGCGATGGTCTGCTGCATGAAGTCCATCGCCACCAGCGCGTGGTAATCCTCATCCACCACCACGGTCATGGCGTCATACCGACAGGCGAATGGGAAGGGCACGGCGAAGCGATTTTTGGCGATGCTGCGTGCTGTTTTGTCGACGATTTCGGTTTCGAAGATCACCACATCATTGATGAACTTGTAGAGCGTCTGCACCAAGGCAAAATCCCGCTGCTCAGGACATTCGCGCAAAAAGGTTTCGCCCAGGACCAAGGGTTGCCGGCTCAGGGGATAGATCAGCTTGTCGTCGTTCTCAACCATGCGCCGTGGGCGGGTGCGGATGGTTGCCCGGCTTTCCCAGGCCTCGGCGAAGGATTGGTAGTCGGCGGCATTCATGCGCTCACCTCGGCGATCGTTTCACCCATGCTCAGGCGCAAGCCGTCCCACAATGCGATGCGGCTTTGCACGGCGGCGATGGCGGCTGTGTAAACGTCCTCTTCGCGTTGCGGGTCGCCATCGACCAGTCGTGCGAGGAGTTTTTCCGCAGCTGGGCCGTGGTCCTCGGAATCGACCTCGATATGCCGTTCCAGGTAGTAGCGGAAAGTCGGCGCCTGTTCGAAGCCGATGCCCCAATCGTCGAGGATGCGTTGGAACATCTGCGGGATGACGCTTTCGCGACCGTGCAAAAACGCTGCGGCAACGCTATGGCCCGGTGCATGCAGCGCCGTGTGCAGGGTGTGCCTGACGAAATTCGCCGCCGCCGGGTCAACCTCCACGCTTTGCAGGGCGGTGTCGTAGCTCACGCCTTCGCGTTGCAACGCCACGAAGCGTTCGACCGCCGCGGTGCTGGCGCCGACTTCGCGCATGGCATCCAGATACAACTCGAAATGGCTGTAGTGACCGCGATCGACTCGATCATCTGACTCTTCACCCAAGACAATTTCATTGATCAGTCGAGCCGCTTGAGGGTCTTGCGGCGGAAGCCATGGCAGCTGGACGCAGGTGAGTTCCTGTTGCAGGCGTTTGGTCAGCGACATGAAATCCCACACGGCGAACACATGGGTTTCCATAAAGCGCTGAAGTATCGGGAGCGAATTTATTTCTGAAAAGATGGGGTGTGCACTCAGCTCTGCTTTCTTTAGTTTAAGTAATTCTTTATTTGTTTTCATGGTGTGGTCTCTGATTTTTAAGCGTAAGTGGGCGAAAGACTAATGATGTTTTTATAAGTAGTGGTGAGCGTGAATAACTTTTCAGTGGGCGAACAAGTGCCTCAAGCAAAAGTTGATGGGGTTCTAAGGTTGAGGCTGATTATGCAAGACAAGACCAGTGTTGAAAGCCTTGTGCGCCGTGGCGTGTAGGCCTGGCTGTAGATTGCGATTCAGCTTCCGGTGCCAGTGATGCAGATCACGACGACATGAATTGATTGGGCAAGTTCATGTCGGTGGAGAAAAATTAATACACGAGGCAAGTAGTGGGCAAGTGTTTTTTATATTATTTGCACGTTGCAGTTTTTGAGGGCGAGAAGTTGCAGTAAAACGAGGGGCTCAAGTTTTATTAGGATGAAGTTGTTCCTTCCGGCTTAATTAAGTCAGAATTAAAATAAATGAGTGAATGCCTCACTCGGAGCAACTTTCTGGTTGGTGAGTTGAAATTATTTGATGGTGTAGGAGGGTGGCCGGCCTCAGCCCAATCCTTCCCTTCCTGTGGCGAGCCTCCTTCTGTTAGTCCATTGCGCGAGGGCGGTGCGGGTAGATTCGCACGCCGCTCGTCCATTTTTAGTCGGCAAACTCAAGAGTGGGCCCAAATGGATGGCGCTGCTATCGCCGACCCATGGATGAAGGTGGTTTGAATACTGGAAGTGGGAACTGATGCTCAGCCTTGAGCCGATGCAGAGGTCTGAAAGATGCACCCCGCGGGCTGGGGTGCAACGAAAGGACTTGTCAGCAGATTATTCGCTGAGCAGCCCGAGATGAGTGTTGACGATCTGCAAGAGACGTTGCCGCGCAGGCGTGATGAAGAGGTGGTTGCCGGCCACTTCGATGAGTTCGAATTCGCGGCGGGTGAACTCACGCCAATTCACCATGCTTTCAGCCGGGGCGAGCGGATCTTCACTGCCGTAAATGGCGGTCAACGGTACGCTCAGGCTGCGGTTTGACGAAAGCAGTGAGTGCAGGCGTGACGATACAGGCTGGTTATCTGGGCTTCGGCAGCCGGAAATGAACAGATGACGGGTTTGCCCCGGATGCTGGGCTTCGCTCAACCTGGCCAGTTCATAGGCCAGAATGGCGCCGAGTCCATGCCCAAACAACGCATGCGGCTCTGACAGATAAGATTTGAGTGCCGTGAATGAGTCCGCGAGCAGTGGCGACCATTCAGAGTAGGGCGTTTCATCCTGGCGTTTACCATGGCCGGGAAGTGTGAAGATGAGCAATTCGATGTGGTCATTCAGACCTCCCGCCCAACTGTAGAACGGTTCGGTGTCGGTACCTTCCTGAGCGAAGCAGATTAACCGGATGTTGGTGGGCTGATCGGCGTTGAGCACCGTCAGCCACTTGCTGTTTGGAGTGTACACAGTCTTCCCCGCGCGCTTCACTGCGGCGCTTTTTTGCCCAAAGGATCAAGACCGTTCAGGTAGCGGGTAATGACTTCGACGCCTCGGTTGAGGTGATTTTCGAGTGCCTTTACACACTGCTCGATGTCCCGCTCTTCGGCCATTCGAAGCAATTGCCGATGGTCGTCCTGGGAGATTTTTCCCAAGCCCATGGACTCAAGGTTGAAGCGCAGAAAACGCTCTTCTTCGATCAGACCGTTTTCGACCAGATTCAGGAGTCGACGGTTGGGGGCCTTGCCGTACAGGGCCATGTGGAACTGGCGGTTTAGCGTGCCAATCTCGGCGTAGTCGGTTTCGGTCTCGAGGGTGTCAATACAGCGTGCGGCCTTGGCAAAGTCGTCTGCATCGAGCAAGGGAATCGACAGCCGTAGGGCTTCGGACTCCAGAAGGATACGCAACGCGTAAGTTTCTGCGGCATCGCCCTCAACCAGGGGCGCGACGATGGCACCTTTGTGTGTGATAACGTGCAGCAACGATTGCGCTTCGAGTTGTCGCAATGCCTCACGCACCGGCATGCGACTCACCCCGAACAGGTCGGCCAGGTCTTGCTGGCGAAGGGCGGTTCCACACGGTAAACGACCATCAAGAATGGCCGAGCGCAGGGTTTCCTCAATCACTGAGCGCGCGAGATGGGCGGGTATCGGTCCGCTGACCGGAATACTGCTCAAGGGGTTCGGCTTCTGTGTCACGACGACGCTACCCTGCTTTTGAAAAATGGGTGGGGCAATTGGATCCAATGCACACTAATGATTGCCTGATTACTTGTCAAACCGCATGAGGTTCCTTTAAAGGTAGATTCCCGACGCGGACGAGATTGCCAAAAATGGCAGCCTTCGGCAGCTCCTGCGCCGACCCCTTCCCCCCGTGGCTCACTCACTTAAGCTTAGCGCGTCTGATGATCCGTGATTGCACGGTGCCATTGTCTTTTACCTATCGAGCCTTCACCATCAATCGATTTCCAACAACCCCCTTGGACTCATCGCATTGGCGGTACGTTTAGCCCTCCCACGGACCCTGTGCTGGCTTTGCTCTGCGGTGCTATTGGCCGGCGTTCTGCTGGGCAGTCTGCAGGCCGATTGGGATTTCTCGCTGATCAGTCGTCGGGCCCAGGCGCTGTACGGGCCGCTGGGTGAAGGGGCGCAACGGATCGATGCCTGGCAACGTTTATTGGCCACGCAAAAGCAGGTTGGTGAGCTGGAACAGCTCAAGGTGGTCAACCAGTTCTTCAACAAGCAAATACGCTATGAAGAAGATATCGATCTTTGGCATCAGGACGACTACTGGGCGACACCGATCGAGGCGTTATGGAAGGGTGCAGGCGATTGTGAGGATTACGCCATTGCCAAGTACTTCAGCCTGCGCCATCTCGGGGTTTCCAGCGACAAACTGCGGATCACCTATGTCAAAGCCTTGCGCCTGAATCGGGCGCACATGGTGTTGACCTATTACTCGAGTCCGGAGGCCATACCCTTGGTCCTCGACAGCCTGATCGATGCGATCAAACCGGCCAGCCAACGAACCGATTTGCTGCCGGTCTACTCCTTTAATGCCGAAGGATTGTGGTTGCCCGGCGCCAAGGGCAACAAGAAAGTCGGCGACACCAAGCGCTTGTCACGTTGGCAGGATGTGTTGAAAAAAATGCAGGCCGAAGGTTTCCCGGTCGAGACGATTAACTAGGAGCACGAGCACAGATCAGGAGTCTTAGATCAGCCCTGTCTCATCATCATCGATCAGATGGCTCAACCCACCCAAGGCTTCACGGGCCAGCGTCATGCTGTCAGCAGCATAGGCCAACGCAGGCGAGTATGCGGTGCCCCGAGAAAGTCGCCACGGGGTGCGATGTGGCTGTAGCCTTGATCGAGTACGAACATGCAGCCTCGCGTCTGAATTGAGCTGAAAACGAACGATATTGTTGGGGTATCAGACTCTCCTTTCAGCAAAGTCAGTAACTTACGGCCCTATAGTCGAAAACAATTAGCGATATAAAATGCAACATGTTGATTTAAAAGCAATATATACAAGTGTCTAAAACGTGTAAGGAATCCGATATTTAGTGTGGTCCAGTATTTGCCTCCGCTAACGCAAGTGTTGAACAGCTTGATAAGCGTTAATGGACCTGCCATTCGGCGTAAACCATGTGCGTAAACTCAAGGCTTACTAGATAATCGCGGGCCGCTAAACCACCCCCCCTTAGTCATGGGCTCCCGGATGCGGGCTATTCGGGGCACAGGTATTGATGACGGCAGCAAGCGCTCATTTTTAAAAGCGCGAATCGTCAAAAATATGGCGATAAATTTTATTTTTTTATCGCGATTAAGTATTGCCTCTTGCGCAATTCAAAAAATTGACGATATCATTTTAGTGGCTCGCTTCGACGGATTGTCTCGAGTTCTCGTGCTCCTTTAGTCAGCGTCGCGGATAGTCTTTTATGAATCG
>JAPLSD010000326.1 GCA_026398835.1 Pseudomonas sp. | reverse complement strand
ATCGCACAAACCCTGGTTCGCGAGCCGGAAATCATGCTCATGGACGAACCGACCAGTGCTCTGGACATGCATCGGCAGGTTCAGGTGCTGAACTTCATGCGCTCACTGGCCAGAAAGCGCGAAGTCATTGTGTTCATCGCGATCCACGACCTGAACCAGGCATTGCGTTTTGCCGATCAGGTGCTGGTCATCGCCAACGGCACGACGCAAGGCAGCGGCCCCAGTGAGGACGTCATCACGGTGCAGATGTTGCGTGACGTCTACAACGTCGAGGCGCGAATCGAGAAATGCACGAGAGCGGTCAGCCACATCATCGTCGACGGTATCGTTGCAGAAGTTGACGTGGGTCATTGTGAAGTTAAAGATCTGCCTCGCACACTCAACGGCCAATCGAATTGACATTTTTTTTACATTTACTTAACGTTTTTTTCTCATTCCCGGCACTAAATTGCGCTCCGACTTGACATGAGAATGATTCGTATTGTTTGTGCGATTTGCGCGTACTTTCACCGACATTCCATGACCGGCTTGCCACCATAACTCTTCGAAAAACCGCTGGAGCTGCCAACAGAATGACTTCCCGTATCCCTGCCTTCCTCAAAACGGCATTGCTGACGACCGCTCTCTGGAGTGCAGGCCATGCGTACGCGGCGCCAAGCGCCGACGGCATCGTGGTTTACAACGCTCAACACGAAAGCCTGACGAAGTCCTGGGTAGAAGGCTTCACCCGTGAAACGGGGATCAAGGTCACCGTGCGCAATGGCGATGATACCGAGATGGGCAACCAGATCGTGCAGGAAGGTGCCGCCTCCCCAGCCGATGTGTTCTTGACCGAAAACTCGCCTGCCATGGTACTGGTGGACAACGCCGGCCTGTTCGCGCCAGTTGCTCCCACTACCCTTGAGCAAGTGGGTTCGGCCTATCGTCCGGCCCATGGCAAATGGGTTGGCATCGCAGCCCGCTCCACCGTATTTGTCTACAACAAGAGCAAACTGACCGAAGCCGACCTGCCAAAGTCCCTGCTCGACCTGGCGTCCCTAAGCTGGAAAGGCCGCTGGGCCGTGTCGCCAGCTGGTGCCGACTTCCAGGCGATTGTCGCCGCTGTACTGGAACTTAAAGGTGAAGCCGCTACCCTGGATTGGCTGAAGGCGATGAAAACCAACGCCACCGTCTACCGCGGTAACAGCGCAGTGCTCAAAGCGGTGAATGCCGGTCAGATCGACAGCGGCGTGATCTACCACTATTACAGCTTCGTCGATCAATCCAAGACCGGCGAGAACAGCAAGAACACCTCCCTGCACTACTTCAAACACAAAGATCCGGGAGCCTTTGTCAGCATCTCCGGTGGCGGTGTTCTGGCGTCCAGCAAACACAAGGAAGAGGCTCAGGCTTTCCTGAAGTGGATTACCGGCAAAGACGGTCAGGGTATCCTGAAGACCGGCAACTCGTTCGAGTACGCAGTGGGCGTGAAAGCTGAATCCAACCCTAAACTGGTTCCATTGCAACAGCTCGACGCCCCGGTGGTCGACGCTTCCAAACTCAACAGCAAAAAGGCTGTCGAGCTGATGACTCAGGCGGGGCTGCTGTAATTTGATGTCAGAGCAAACCATGGTCTCAGACCCTGCTGGAGTCGCTTCGGCGACTCCAGCGAACCTTCGTCGACGATCGCGCGGTTCCTTCGGGAACCGCAGTGGCACGTGGGTGGCCGGATTATCCATTCTGGTCTCGTTACTGGCGCTGTTGCCGATCGCCTTCGTTCTCGGCGTTTCCTTACAGACTGGATGGGCAACCATCGTCGCGCTGGTGTTCCGGCCACGGGTCGCAGAGCTATTGATCAACACCGTTTTGCTGGTGGTGATCACGATTCCCTTGTGTGTTGCACTGGGCGTAGCCCTGGCCTGGCTGACCGAGCGCACTGACCTGCCCGGTCGGCGCCTGTGGTCACTGCTGGCGACCGCCCCCCTTGCGGTGCCGGCGTTCGTGCACAGCTACGCGTGGGTCAGTCTGGTCCCACCGATTCATGGGCTGTTTGCTGGGGTATTAGTCTCGGTTATCGCCTATTTCCCCTTTCTCTATTTACCGATTGCGGCAACGCTGCGACGCCTTGATCCGGCCATCGAAGATGTGGCCGAGTCACTGGGCCTCAAGCCTTGGGCGGTGTTTTTCCGGGTTGTGTTGCCCCAGCTGCGTTTGGCTATCGGCGGTGGCGCCTTGTTGGTCGGGCTGCATCTGCTGGCTGAGTACGGCCTCTACGCGATGATTCGCTTCGACACCTTCACCACCGCGATCTTCGATCAGTTCAAGTCCACCTTCAATGGCCCCGCCGCCAACATGCTGGCAGGCGTGCTCGCGCTGTGCTGCCTGGCCATGTTGACCGCTGAGTCGGCCAGTCGCGGCCAGGCCCGTTATGCGCGGGTGGGATCCGGGAGTGCTCGCCTGCAGCGGATTTTGCGGCTGGATCGCAAGACCACAGCCTTGGCGCTGACGCTCCCGATAGTGAGCAGCGTGCTGGCACTCGGCGTGCCACTGATCACCTTGGGCAAGTGGCTGATTGCCGGTGGCTCGGAGGTTTGGCACCTGAGTGATCTCCTCCCGGCACTGGAGCAGACGCTGATTCTTGGTGTCGCTGGCGCGATCATTACCACCTGCGCGGCGATTCCCATCGCCTGGCTGTCGATTCGCTCGCCGGGGCGACTGCACCGTGTGCTGGAAAGCTGCAACTACATCACCAGTTCATTGCCGGGCATTGTCGTCGCCTTGGCATTGGTGACCATCACCATCAATTTTGCCCGACCGATTTACCAGACCACGATCACCGTTCTCCTGGCTTATGTACTGATGTTCCTGCCCAGAGCCTTGGTCAGTTTGCGCGCGGGCATTGCCCAGGCACCCGTGGAACTGGAAAATATGGCCCGCAGTCTTGGCCGTTCGCCCGGCCAGGCGCTGTGGCTGATTACCCTGCGACTGGCGGCACCGGGTGCCGCCGCAGGTGCTGCACTGGTGTTTCTGGCGATCACCAATGAGCTGACCGCCACCCTGCTGCTTGCCCCCAACGGGACTCGCACGTTGGCCACCGGTTTCTGGGCCATGACCAGCGAGATCGACTACGCCGCCGCTGCGCCTTATGCGTTGATCATGATCCTGCTTTCGCTTCCGTTGACCGGACTTCTTTACCATCAATCCAAACGCACGGCGGGCCGATGAACGCTCTTGAATTGACCTCGATCAACAAATCCTTTGGTTCGCAGCGGGCCCTGGAGAATATCCACCTGTCGATTCCGGCAGGCAGTCGCACCGCGATCGTCGGTCCTTCCGGTTCGGGCAAAACCACCTTGCTGCGCACGATCGCCGGGTTCGAATTTCCCGACTCGGGCAACATCGTGCTCAATGGCCAGACGCTGGTCGATGACTCGAGCCAGGTGCCGGCCCACCAGCGAATGATTGGCTATGTTCCGCAGGACGGCGCCCTGTT
>JAPLSD010000653.1 GCA_026398835.1 Pseudomonas sp. | reverse complement strand
TGCGGGCGGATGGTCGGAAGATCGACGATGATCGTCTCGATCGATTCAATGGCGCTAGCGTGCATGTCGATACCCGTCAGGTTCTTTGCTTGTTTTGCCCGATTCTGCCCCCCATTTTTTCGAGGTTCCAATATAGAATTGGTCTCGATCCATACCCTCAGGGTATGCAACACACTAAGCCACTTTCTTTGAGGAGTCCCCATGGAGCTTCGCCATCTGCGTTATTTCCAGGTCCTGGGGGAAACCCTCAACTTCACCCGCGCCGCAGAGCGTCTGCATATCGCTCAGCCGCCCCTCAGCCGACAGATTCAGCAACTGGAAGACGAGCTAGGCGTGGTGCTGCTGGAGCGCGGTCGTCCGCTGCGACTGACCGAAGCCGGGCGGTATTTTTATGAACACTCCAACGTTTTGCTCGAACAACTGGGCAAAGTCTGCGACAACACCCGGCGCATCGGGCTGGGCGAGAAGACCTGGCTGGGCATCGGTTTTGCCCCTTCGACCTTGTACGGCATGCTGCCGGAGCTGATTCGCCGCTTGCGCAACAACGACGCCCTGGAACTGGAGCTGGGCTTGTCGGAGATGACCACCCTGCAACAGGTCCAGGCGCTCAAGGCCGGCAGGATCGATGTCGGCTTCGGCCGCATCCGGATTGATGACCCGGCCATTCAGCAACGGGTGTTGATCGAGGATCGGCTGGTCGCTGTCCTGCCCGCTGGCCACCCGTTGCTGGCCGGGCCGACGACCCTTGCAGAGTTGGCCAAGGAGCCTTTCGTGCTCTATCCGGGCAACCCCAGGCCGAGCTACGCCGACCATGTGATCGCGCTCTTCGACGCCCACGGGTTGAGTATCAAGGTGTCTCAGTGGACCAATGAATTGCAGACCGCCATCGGTCTGGTCGCCGCCGGCATGGGCACCACGCTGGTGCCGGCTTCCGTACAGGTGCTGCACCGCGCCGACATCGGCTACACCCCGTTGCTCGAAGCCACGGCCACCTCGCCGATCATTCTCAGTCGACGGGTTGCCGACCAGTCGCCGGGCCTCAGTCACTGCCTGCAGTTGATTGAAGAGTTGCTGATTCAACCCTAGACGGCTGGATATTCAGAGCCCGCGCATGCGCCGGGCTTCATTACGCTGCAAGGTCATGCTTGGGGATTCGTCGAACAACTTACGGTACTCGGCGGAAAAACGCCCAAGGTGGGTGAAGCCCCAGCCCATGGCAATCTCCGAAATATTGCGTGCCGAGCCGTGCTCAAGGATTTCCTGGCGCACGGCATTCAACCGGTACTTTTTCAGGTAGACCATCGGCGACAGGGCAAAGTACTTCTTGAACGCCTCGAACAACTTGAAGCGCGAGACCCCGGCCGCGGCTTCGATGTCTTCCAGATGCAACGCTTCGCGAGCGTTGTCGTGAATGTACAGCTTGGCCCTGATCAGGTAGTGCGGCAGCTTCACGCCCAACACGTCCCGCAGTTCTTCGGAATAGTTGTTCGGCTGAGCGAGAATCAAGCCTTTGATCAATGAGCTTTCGATGTCCCGAGTGAAGGCCACCTGTTCGTACAGTTCACTGCTGCGTTCCAGCTCGGCGATGAAATAGCGCGCCATGCGCCACCACGAGGCCGACGCGCCGTCGACCGCATCCATCACCGACTCGAAACGCAGCGGCGCATCCAGCGGTCGCTGCAGCATGCCTTCCAGGGACTCGCTCATGGCGGCGCGGGTGATCACCACCTGGACTTTTCGACAGTCGCCGGAGATCGCCAGCACCTGGCTTTCATTCGGGGAAATGATCACGCCCTGATCGCGGTTGGACTTCAATACGGTGCCGTTCTT
>JAPLSD010000526.1 GCA_026398835.1 Pseudomonas sp. | reverse complement strand
CGCAGCAAGTGTTCCAGATCACCTTCGCCCTCAAGGCTTTGCAGCAAGCGTGAGGGCAGGGGAAAGCTGGTGGGCTGGGGTTTGGCGCTGACTTGACCTAGGGTGCCAAGGGCGCTGCGCACAAAGCTTGGCAGCACCTGGGCCAGGGTATTGGCGGCGATGATTGCGTTAAAACTGGTGTTGCCCGGCAGACCCGGGGTGATTTGCGCAATCAATCGCAGCAGATTGCCTTTCATGTCCGGTGTCAGCGACGGGTTCTGACCGGCGAGCAATTTTGCTTCAAGGAACAGACCGCTGTTGGTCAGCGCCTGGGCCAGGCCCTTTGGCGTGCTCAGTTGTTGAACGTCCGGCAGCCCGGCCAGCAGCTTGTCGACCGCGGCACGCAAGTCGGCCGAGGTTGCGTCGGACGGCGTCTGGTTTTGCAGGGCATTGATCAGCCCGTCCAGCGAGCCCTGACGGCTCTGTTGTGTGATCAGTTGTTGCGCCACGGCCAGTTGCTCCTGACGACCGCTCAGGGGCACAAAGCTCAGCGATTGTGAACCCTGGACCATGGCGCTGAGCAGGCTTCCAATGCGCAGCGGCTGCGGGCTGTCGATGCTCAACGTGCTGGTGCTCAACGCGGTATTGAGCAGGCTCACCAGCGAGCGATAAACCGCCGGTTGGCCAGTGGCTTGAGGCATCAGTTGGGTGGTCAGTACCTTGCCTTGCAACAAAGTGCCGACTGGCAATTGCGAGGTATCCAGGCGGGTGAGGGTGGCGACGTTAGACGCGATGGCCTGCTGCACCGTGATCGCCAGATTGCCGGCCGACGGCTGGCTCACCGTCAGATTGGTGCCTTGTGGCAGCGGCTGGTTACTGGTGGCCTGAACCGTGGTCTGGCGGCCGCTGTCGAGGGTGACCTTGAGCAGAAACTGAAAAGTCTGATCCGTCTGCTTGAGCGACAGCACTTCAGCCTTGGCGGTTTGCCCGGCGACGATCAGGCCTTCCAGCGGTTGCACAAGCTTGAACAACTCGCCACTCACCACGGCCGGGCGCGTGGCGCCGGGGGTTGGCTGCGGCAGCGGGAGGATGTTCATTTCGCCTGTCATCGGGTCACAACCTGTCGAAATTGCCCTCTTGAGAGCGGGACATGACATGTATAATGCCGCCCCGTTATCAAGGGAGCGCTGAAAACATCACAAATTTTTGACGCAGCTCTCTAGCACCGGCCGCTAATACATCTATTCTGCATCACTATAACGGCCGCTCCACCGCCGACTTGAACCGTAAAGGCCCGCGATCTCTTGACCAGCCCTCTTCTAGAAGCCGTAGCGCTCGCCTGTGAGCGAGACTGGCGGATGCTCTTCGAAAACCTCGAATTTCGTCTGGCGGGCGGCGACATGTTACAGATCAGCGGCCCCAACGGCAGCGGCAAGACCAGCCTGCTGCGCTTGCTCGCCGGGTTGATGCATCCGACCAGCGGCCAGGTCCTGCTCGATGGCCAGCCGTTGACCGCGCAGCGCAGCGAACTGGCGCGTAACCTGCTGTGGATCGGCCACGCCGCCGGGATCAAGGATTTGTTGACCCCGGAAGAAAACCTCAGCTGGCTCTGTGCCCTGCATCAGCCGGCTGGCCATGAGGCCATCTGGAAAGCGCTGGCAGCGGTGGGCTTGCGCGGTTTCGAGGATGTGCCGTGTCACACCTTGTCCGCGGGGCAACGTCGCCGCGTTGCTCTGGCGCGGCTCTATCTGGACAGCCCGAAGCTGTGGATCCTCGATGAACCTTTCACCGCCCTCGACAAACAAGGCGTGGCGCAGCTCGAAGAGCATTTGGCCATTCACTGTGAGACGGGTGGCATGGTGGTGTTGACCACTCACCACACCTTGAGCCGTATGCCGGCCAGTTACCGCGACATCGATTTGGGGTGCTGGGCCGTATGAGTGTTTTCGGACTACTGGTCGCCCGTGAGGCGCGGTTGTTGTTTCGGCGTCCGGCCGAACTGGCCAATCCTCTGGTTTTCTTCGCAATCGTCATCGCATTGTTTCCGTTGGCGGTCGGTCCTGAGACTCAATTGTTGCAAACCTTGTCTCCGGGACTGGTCTGGGTAGCGGCCTTATTGTCCGTCCTGCTCTCGCTGGACGGGCTTTTCCGCAGTGATTTCGAGGATGGATCACTGGAGCAGTGGGTCCTTTCGCCGCACCCCCTGTCTCTTCTGGTTTTGGCCAAGGTACTGGCACACTGGGCGTTTTCCGGCCTGGCACTGGTTTTGCTGGCACCGTTACTAGCCTTGATGCTCGGTTTGCCTACCGCCTGTCTGCCGGTGTTGCTGCTTTCCCTGTTGCTGGGTACACCAGTGCTGAGCCTGCTCGGTGCGGTGGGCGC
This sequence comes from Pseudomonas sp., assembly GCA_026398835.1. Classification (GTDB taxonomy): domain Bacteria; phylum Pseudomonadota; class Gammaproteobacteria; order Pseudomonadales; family Pseudomonadaceae; genus Aquipseudomonas. The sequence goes on along the minus strand of JAPLSD010000526.1, from coordinate 2,522 downwards.
GGCACTGACGGTCGGGTTGAAGCGTGGTGGACTCCTGCTGGCACTGTTGATTCTGCCGTTGTACATCCCGGTATTGATTCTCGGCAGTGGCGCCTTGCAGGCGGCATTGCAGGGCATGCCGGCGACCGGGTATCTGCTGTGGCTTGGTAGCCTGACTGCCTTGGCAATAACCCTGACACCCTTTGCAATAGCCGCTAGTCTGAAGATCAGCGTCGGCGAATAATGAGGTCTGGTCAGTTTTGATCAGTAAAGACCCTGGCGGCTCGTAATGGCGAGCAGCAACCGTGATGGAAACAGTAATGAACTGGACTTGGTTTCATAAGCTCGGCTCGCCCAAGTGGTTTTACGGCACCAGCGGCAAACTGCTGCCTTGGCTGAGCATTGCGGCGTTGCTGCTGATCGGCGTCGGTGTGGTCTGGGGCCTGGCGTTCGCGCCGCCGGACTACCAGCAAGGCAACAGCTTTCGGATCATCTACATCCACGTCCCGACCGCCATGCTGGCGCAGTCCTGCTATGTGATGCTGGCGGTGTGCGGCATCGTCGGACTGGTGTGGAAGATGAAACTGGCCGATGTCGCGCTGCAATGCGCGGCACCGATCGGTGCCTGGATGACCCTCGTGGCGCTGGTTACCGGGGCGATCTGGGGTAAGCCGACCTGGGGCTCGTGGTGGGTCTGGGATGCGCGACTAACGTCCATGCTGATTCTGCTGTTTCTGTACTTGGGTCTCATTGCGTTGGGCAATGCCATCAGTAATCGTGACAGTGCGGCCAAGGCCTGTGCGGTGCTGGCGATTGTCGGCGTGATCAATATCCCGATCATCAAATACTCGGTGCAGTGGTGGAACACACTGCATCAAGGTGCGACATTCAGTCTCACTGAGAAACCGGCCATGCCCGCCGAAATGTGGCTGCCGCTGTTGCTGACGGTGCTGGGTTTTTACTGTTTCTTCGGCGCCGTGCTGTTGCTGCGCATGCGCCTTGAAGTGCTCAAGCGTGAAGCCCGCAGCAGCTGGGTCAAGGCCCAGGTGCTGAACACTCTGGAGGCCGCACGATGAATTTTGCTTCCTTGGGCGACTTCCTCGCCATGGGTCATCATGGTTTGTATGTCTGGTCAGCCTATGGCATCTGCTTTGCAGTGCTGGCCCTCAACGTCGCGGCACCGATCCTGGCCCGCAAACGTTATCTGCAACAAGAGGCGCGTCGTCTGCGCCGGGAGAATGGCAAGTGAATCCGCTGCGTAAAAAGCGTCTATTGATCATCCTCGCGATCCTGGTAGGGATCGGAGGTGCCGTTGGCCTGGCCTTGAGCGCCTTGCAGCAGAACATCAATCTGTTCTACACCCCGACCCAGATCGCCAACGGCGAAGCGCCGCAAGACACCCGCATTCGTGCCGGCGGTATGGTCGAGAAGGGTTCGCTGCAACGCTCCGGGGATTCCCTGGACGTGAAATTCATCGTCACTGACTTCAACAAATCCGTAACCATCACCTATCGCGGTATCCTCCCGGACCTGTTCCGCGAAGGGCAGGGCATTGTCGCCCTCGGCAAGCTCAATGGTGATGGCGTGGTGGTGGCCGACGAAGTGCTGGCCAAGCACGACGAGAAGTACATGCCGCCGGAAGTGACCAAGGCCCTGAAAGACAGCGGCCAGTCGGCGCCTACACCAGCCAAAGAGGGTTAACCGATGACTTCCGCACTCTTTAGTTCAGGGCTGCTTATCCCCGAGCTGGGCCATCTGGCGATGATCCTGGCCCTGTGCTTTGCCATCGTTCAGGCCAGCGTGCCGCTGCTCGGTGCCTGGCGCGGTGATCGGCTGTGGATGAGCCTGGCCCAGCCGGCCGCCTGGGGGCAGTTTACCTTTCTGGTATTCGCTTTCGGCTGCCTGACCTACGCCTTCATGACTGATGACTTCTCTGTCGCCTATGTCGCCAGTAACTCCAACAGCACCTTGCCCTGGTACTACAAGTTCAGCGCCGTATGGGGTGCCCACGAAGGTTCGTTGCTGCTCTGGGCGCTGATCCTCGGTGGCTGGACCTTCGCGGTGTCGGTGTTCTCCCGGCAGTTGCCGCAAGTGATGCTGGCGCGGGTGCTGGCAGTGATGGGCATGATCAGCACTGGCTTCCTGCTGTTCCTGATCCTCACCTCCAACCCGTTCGCGCGCATCCTGCCGCAGATTCCTACCGACGGTCGCGACCTCAACCCGTTGCTGCAGGACATTGGTTTGATCGTTCACCCGCCAATGCTCTACATGGGTTATGTCGGTTTCTCCGTGGCGTTCGCCTTCGCCATCGCCGCTTTGCTCGGCGGGCGTCTTGATGCAGCCTGGGCTCGCTGGTCGCGGCCATGGACCATCGTCGCCTGGGCCTTTCTCGGTGTTGGCATCACCCTCGGCTCCTGGTGGGCCTACTACGAACTCGGCTGGGGTGGCTGGTGGTTCTGGGACCCGGTGGAAAACGCTTCCTTCATGCCTTGGCTGGTCGGTACCGCGTTGATTCACTCGCTGGCCGTTACCGAAAAACGTGG
>JAPLSD010000733.1 GCA_026398835.1 Pseudomonas sp. | reverse complement strand
GCACCTTTACTGGGCTGCCCCAATATCGAATGGTGTTGACCGACGCTGATCGCAGAGACGGATTGACCCAGCCCTATCGGTTGCGAGTGCCTGAAATGTTCAAACCCGATTACCCAGCCCGCAGCAAACTCTGGCAGGAAGCCAAGGACTACTGCCTGTGGCTCGGAGAGTTGAGCGGCTTGCCGGTGGACCTGCCCACCGAAGCGCAGTACGAATACGCCGCCCGTTCCGGTGGGCGCTATGTGGTTTACGCCACGGATAATGGCAGTGTCATTAGAGGACGCAATGTTCATGGTGATCAAAGAAATTACCCTGTCGGCAGTTTCCCGCCCAATCCATTAGGGCTCTATGACATGGGGGATACTGCAGTTTCCTGGGTCAACGACTGGTACGCGGAGGATTACTACGCGAATTCGCCGGTGGAGAATCCGCAGGGGCCGGCGACCGGTACTGAAAAAGTCCTGCGTGGCAGTGACTCTATTTCTTCCTCGCAGTTCGCCATGACCATGTGGAGACATAACGACAAACCCGTTCTGGACGAGTACTACGCGCAAAACAGCTACCGCTGCGCCATCCAGCAAAGCGGGCCGCTGAAATGAAGGCGCAGAACTGTCGTTCATCGCAAGAGCTGGGGTTAGCGCTGTATACGCTCAGCGAGTCCTGCATCTTTCGCAGCGCCAATGAAACGGAAAAAGCCATCGTTCACCTGCTGCAACAGGTCAGCAGCTGGCGGCAGTTTTATCGGGTGCTCGAACGCATGCACCCGACGGCGCAAGTGGTCCCGGCCGTCGACAGCATCAACAGAACAAGACAGAGCCACAGGATCTTGCTCGACAGCTGCATGATTTTCGATCTGCGGCACGGCCAGACGATTGTCGGCGGGCTAAGCTTTATTCCAGCGTGACCACTCGACAAGGAAAACCGCCATGCAACGCATTCAAAAGATCACTCCCTGCCTGTGGTTTGACTATCAGGCCGAAGCCGCTGCCGAGTTCTATTGCTCAATCTTCGATCACTCGAAAGTCACCGCCATCACCCACTACGGCAAAGCCGGTTTCGAACTTCATGGCCGGCCTGAAGGGTCGGTGATGACCGTCAGTTTCGAGCTGGACGGTCAGACCTTTACCGGCCTCAACGGCGGCCCGGTGTTTACCTTCAACGAAGCCGTTTCATTCCAGGTCAATTGCCAGACCCAGGATGAAGTCGATCACTTCTGGAACTCCCTGTCTGAGGGCGGCGACAAAGCGGCCCAGCAGTGCGGCTGGCTCAAGGATAAATTTGGTGTGTCCTGGCAAATTGTTCCGATCGCTTTGATGCACATGATGAAAGATCCCAACACGGCAAAATCCCAGCGAGCCATGCAAGCCATGTTACACATGAAGAAAATCGACATCGCCGCACTTGAACAAGCCTTTGCCGGCCAGAGCTAATACACTCCAGAGCTGGCCTGACGATGGACGCCCGACGATGACCCACACCCCTGCGAAAGATGCTGACAAGGCGCCACGCTTCTGGCGTGACGAGGCCCTGCCCTTCATCGAAGTCCGTTCCATCGCGGACGGCCGCAAAGTCTGCTACGCCCGGCATTCACACGAACACTTTTCCATCGGTGCGATTACCGCCGGACAAAGCACCTACATCCATGAGAACAGTCATCTGCGGGTCGGCGTTGGCACCGTGGTACTGATGAATCCCGGCGACGTCCATGCCTGCAACCCGATCGACGATCAGCCCTGGTCGTATCGAATGTTCTACGTCGATACGCCGTGGTTGACCGATCTTCAGCACCAACTGGGGTTCAGCCAGGCGCTGGATTTCAGGGCTTTTTCCGTCACCCATACCACCGACGCCAGCCTCTATGCAGGGCTGAACCGGTTGTATGAAGTGCTGGTCGACGAACACACCGAATCGCTGCAAAAACACAGTAGCGCGGTGGCGTTTTTCTCTGAATTGCAGCAACGACTCAACCCTGCCGAGCTCCCCGACCGTGAGGTCAACCTCAAGCTGGAACGGGCCGCGCAGTACATCCGCGACAATTGCACCTTGTCATTGAAGCTCGAAGACATTTGCGAAGCGGCGCAGTTATCGGCTTCCTATCTGATCCGCGCCTTCAAGCAGCACTACGGCATGACGCCCCACGCGTTTCTGGTCAACCGACGCATCCAGTTCGCCCGGGCGCAACTGCGCAGCGGCAAGCTGATTGCCGATGTCGCACTGGAAGCAGGGTTTGCCGATCAAGCGCATTTTCAACGGGCGTTCAAGCAGCACCTGGCCGCGACACCGGGGCAGTATCGGGGTTGAGCATTCCCCGTGCCCTCACAAGCAGAGCACAGGGTCCGGCCTTTACAGATGCCTCTGTGTCTACAGCAACAACAAATAAATCGCGCTCGCCGCCAACAGCAACGCCATCACCCGATTGAACAGCCGCATCCCCTTGGGATTGCCCAGATAGTGACGCAGAAAAGTCCCCGCATAAGCCCAGCACCCCACCGACACATAGCAGACCACCAAATACACCGCTGCAAACTTCCAGATCAAAGACGCTTCTCCATTCGCGGCAAACGCCCCCATCCCCGCCACGCAGGCCAGCCAGGCTTTTGGATTGAGCCATTGCATTACCGCGCCGTAGAACATCGACGGCGCCCTGTCAGCTCCTTCGGTATTCAGCCGACCATCGTCAACCGTCAGTTTGTAGGCCATGAACAACAGAAACGCCACTCCGGCCAGCTGCACGACACGCGTCAGAAACGGCCAGAGCAGCAGCACTTCATGCAGTCCCAGCCCCATCAGCACCAACAACAAAACAAAGCCGAGGGTTGCGCCGGCCACATGCCGCAGGCTGGCGCGAAAACCGAATTGCGCACCGGAACTCAGAGCGACGATGTTGACCGGCCCTGGGGTGATCGAGGAGGCCAGCGCAAACGCGGCCATGGAAATGATCAAGCTCATCGCATTACCTTCTTCAGATCAGTGGTGAATCCAGCGATCAAGGTAAAGAACGCTCTGATGCCTGTATTGAAGAAAACACCCCCATGGCGCACAGCAAGACTCGCTCTGTAAATGCCCCTCAAAACGTGTTGATGTGCCGACGAACGCACCCTGTGCGCTGATGTCCAACCTTTTACGGGATCGCGACCGATCATTGGCCTTAGGCCGTCTTCAATCAATTAAACAGGCTGCGAATCCCTTTACCGCACTCACTGCGAAGGAGATTCACAGATGGTTACCCACTTCAGGACCGCCGGGCATCTGGCCTGCGGCCACCATGGCGACAACCTCCCCTCCACCACTGAATTTGCACGCGTCAAATGTCGCAGTTGCCGGAACACCGACGCCTTCAAAGACGCCAGAAAAGATGCACGCAACGCCGCACGCAGAGCAGCCCGCAAAGCCAAGGTGGGTCATGCCGCAGTTGACTGGCGTGCATCCTGGATGAAAAGACTCACCGACATGCCAGGCCAGCAACGGCTCCCACGGGGATTCCATGGTCAGCCTTACGTCTAGTTTCCACAGACACATTCAAGTTCAGCGTTGGTTGCGATGAGTGCTACCCGATCAGACGGGTAGCCATCGTCCGCACCGGTGATGTATTTTCAGGCCCGACGAAGGCCTGCGCCGCAGTGCATCGCGCCAAAAAAAGGAATTTGAATGTCTAGCGTTTTGTGACCACCATCGAAGGCAATCAATTCAGGGTGGTTACTCCCGACGGTACGTTGCTGCTGGCCGGCAGCTTTACCCTTGACGCCTCCACCACGCCCAAATCCATCACCTGGATCGACTCGATGGGCGCGGACCAAGGAAAGCAATTACCCGCCAGTTATCAACTGGAAGGCGATCATTTCGTCTTTATTGCCGGCGACGAAGGTTGCGACAGACCGAAAGAGTTTCGCACCCAAAAGGGCGAGACCATGCGCACCTTCCTCCGCAAGCGACACGATGTGGCAGGCAATCCAAACACGCTGTGAAACCTACCAATGTCGAGCAAAGACGGGGGTAACCCTGGGGTGATTGTCGATACGTTCAAGCATCGCCAGAAATTCAGGACGTGCAGCGCGCAGGTGCTCTCGGCTTGCGGACCACTTTGAAACGACCGCGGCAAGAAAATCCAGTCCGCCTGGCGTGGCTCCAGCCAAAAATGGCTGACCTTTGAATTGATCGGCGAATACCTCCCAGCTCCTATACAACCGCTCACGCGCCCCCGACTCCAGGGACGCCTTTGTCGACTCGTCTGCATCGGGCAACCAACGCTCGGGGTAATCAATGATGCCAATGGCCGAATAACAATTTGCGGCAATGTAGACCAGGCCTCTGATTGACTGCGCCCGCGCTGACGGGATCGTCGGCAGGATATGTGATGCCGGGAACTCCAGGCCCAGATGAATGAGGATGGCTGCGCTCTCAGTGAGGATGCTTCCATCAGGTAGCTGGAGTGTCGGAATCTGCTTGAGCGGGTTGAGTTTCTCAAGCTCTTCGCCAGCCAGAGTCTGTTCCCAGGATGAAGCATTGATTGTGCAAAAAGGCACGCCGCACTGCTCAAGAGCGACCTCGACCGCCGCAGAGCCAGACGCTTGTATTCCAAAAAGCCGGTACATAAGAGCAGCCTCCCCCATCCTGGCGATGTCGAGTATCAACAATCAATCCAGCATCATTGATGTTTTTTTAAAGTGTTGACGGTATCGCCCCAGGTTGCCAGTTTGGTGGCCGCATATCGGTAGTCGATCCGGTAGTTGGCCTGTGATTTGCTCTGGCTCTCATCGAACTTCCTACCCTGGGAGTCAAAGTGGAGGTCAATATGCTTATTACAAAGCCTTTATTAGCATTGGCTATCGGCGCAATTTTATCGACATCAATGGTACTGGTACCTGACACAGTTTCCGGCTTTTCGAGCGCACATGCCAAGGAAGGTGGTAGTGGCGGAGGCGGTGGAGGCGGCGGTGGTGGTGGTGGAGGCAGTGGCGGTAGTGGTGGAGGCGGCGGCAGTGGCAGCAGTCATGGCGATGGGCATGCCGGCGAAGGCCATTCAGACTCTGGCCACAATGGAAGTCATGCTGAATCAGGAGACGACCACGGCGTTCATGTAGGCGGCGAGCCTGGCGATGACCACGGCGTTCACGTAGGCGGCGAGCCTAGCGATGACCACGGCGTTCACGTAGGCGGCGAGCCTGGCGATGATCACGGTGTTCACGTAGGCGGCGAGCCTGGCGATGACAAGAGCGGTACCTGAAAGGCTGCACTGACTGAAAAACCTATAGAGTCTTGGGGGCAGGCTTTATAGGTTTTTTTTGTAAGAAGGGAGGCGAACACCCAGGGATTAGACAACCCCCATGTCCCCCATTTACGGGTCAGTTTCCCCGATCCTGGTATCGCTCTGGCGAAATTTTAAATAGGCGTCCCGATAGCCATGCAAGAGTAGAATTCCAGTACTTAGTACTCGCTGGGACGTGTCATGAGGCGTGTGGTGTTCAACCAGAAAGGTGGCGTTGGTAAATCCAGCATCGCTTGCAACCTCGCGGCAATCAGTGCCTTTGAAGGCTATCGCACATTACTGATAGATTTGGATGCCCATGCAAACTCCACCCATTACCTCACCGGTCTAGGTGGTGATGATGTCCCCCTTGGAATCGCGGACTTCTTCAAGCAGACGCTTTTCCCGGGGCCTTCCTCAATGAAGGCTCAAGTCCATATCCACGAAACGTCCTTCAACAACCTCCACTTGATTGCGGCATCGTCGGAACTGGAAGACCTCCAATCGAAGCTCGAGACACGGTTCAAAACTCAGAAACTGAGTAAGCTGCTCGACAGGCTCGATGAAGATTATGAGCGAATCTACATTGATACCCCGCCAGGCCTGAACTTCTACAGCGTCTCGGCGTTGATTGCAGCTGACCGCTGCTTGATCCCATTCGATTGCGACAGCTTTTCCCGTCAGGCGATTTACGCTGTGCTTCGAGAAATCGAGGAAATCAAAGGTGACCATAACGAGAGGCTGGAGGTTGAAGGCATCGTCGTTAACCAATACCAGGTTCGCAATGCTCTGCCGCAACGGCTGCTCGATGAATT
>JAPLSD010000537.1 GCA_026398835.1 Pseudomonas sp. | reverse complement strand
GGTCGTGCCCATCATCCCGGGCGTGTAGTCGAACAGAATGTAATCACGCACTTGCCCGACATAACCCGAGGCCCAGGCGTCGAGATCCTCGGTTTTGTATTGCAGGCCGAAGTCGAGCTGAGTGGTCTTTTCCGGCTTGATCGAGTCGAAGGCATTCACCGAGCCAGCGGGCCCGGACTTGGGCGAGAAAAGCTCCCAGTAATCCGGGAAGCGCTGCACATGACCGAGCCCGGCGTAGAGCGTGGTCGGGCTGTCGGCCAGATCGTGTTCGTAGCGCACGAAGCCAATGGGCAGCGTGTCGGCGCGGGTTTCGTCGGCGGTCGGGTTCGGCTTGGCCATCATTGCGGAGCCGGTGCTCTGGCGGAAGTCCTTGGCCGAGGCGCGGTCCAGACGCGCGCCGGTGATCAGTCGATCACGGTCGGTGGCGTACCAGGTCAGTTCGCTGAAGACCCCGTAGTTGTGGAAGTCGGCGTCCTTGTTGCGCGGCAAATCTTTATAGGTGTCGATACCCATGCTGGCGCGCTGACGATGTTCGTTGGTCTGCGCATCGATGCCGCTGATCAACTGCAGATCGGCCCAGCGCCAGGTAGCTTTGATCCTCGCGCCAAGGGTGCGGCGGTCGACGTTGGAGGCCCTGGGCCCGGCCATCATGCCGGTGCCGGAGGGTGTGCGCAGGGTGTAGTTGTCCATCACGTGGTCGGCGTAGTTGTAGTAAACCTGCGCTTGGACCTTATCCAGTACCTCGCCGATATTCGACTTTTCGACACGCAGCCCCAGGCTCTCGCGCTTGAACTGCGAACCGTCCATGCCGCGACCGGCAGAACGGGCTTCACCGTCGCCTTTGCCGACGGTCAGCTCCAGCAGGGTGTCGGCATCCGGGGTCCAGCCGACGGCGACGTCGCCGTTCCACTTGTCATAGCGCGACGGCACGGTGTCGTTGTTGCCATCCTTGTAGTCGTCGGAATGCGCCTGGTTGCCGATCACCCGGACATAACCCAACGAGCCGCCGGCTGCCGCGTCCACGACCTTATCGAAGCGCCCGTTGGAGCCGGCCAGTACGCTGGCATTCACTCGGGTACCCAGTTCGCCGAAGCTTTCTGGCTCGCGGTCGAAGAGGACTGTTCCGGCGGAAGCCCCCGGCCCCCAGAGCACAGTTTGCGGGCCTTTGATCACCGTCAGACGGTCGTAAGTTTCCGGTGAAATGTACGAGGTCGGCGCGTCCATCCGGCCAGGGCAGGCGCCGAGCATCATGCCGCCGTTGGTGAGGATGTTCAGCCGCGAGCCAAACATGCCGCGCAGCACCGGGTCGCCATTGGTGCCGCCATTGCGCACCAGGGCAAAGCCGGGAATGGTTTTCAGGTAATCGCCACCGTCGCTCGCCGGCACGGGCTGACGTGGGTCTTTGGGGTTGGTGACTACGGTCAGCGGCGAGCTGGGAGCAATGGCGGTGATCACCGTCGGGCTCAGTTCATTGGCAGGTTGGGCGTGTTCATCGGAGTACTCGGCCGCCAAAGCCAGCGGTGTCAGCAGCGCACCGCAGAGTACGGTGATGGTCTGTTTGAAACGAAGCGCTGGCTCGTTCAGGGCAAAAAGAGAAGGGGCCTGAGCAGAGCGCAAGCGAGTGTCAGCAGAAAACCTGGACATAAAGGTTCCATCAATCAATCGTAAACAACACGGCCAGCAGCCTGCGGCTGTCTTTTCTACAGTCGGCCGGGTGATGTGGGGTGTGGGTGCTTACGTGACGATGGGCGGGGCGCGGGTGCGGGCACCGGGGAAGACCGCTTGCCGGGCATGACCCAGGCGCGGGGAAGGGCTGATGACACTCGTCGTTAGCGGTGTCTCAAATGCTGCGAACGACAGGTTGCCAGGCAGCGCCGGACAGTTGAACAGCAGGCTGCAATACCCGCACTTCTCCCAGAGCATTTGATGCTCGGCAGGCGCCTTGGAGGGTTTGGAATCGTACTGCGAAGTGCCATGGCAGCCGGGCTCGTCCATGCGCATGTCCATGGACATGTTCATTGGCATGGCGTGATCCATCGGCATCGCTTGGGAAATCAGCGGACCGATAAAGATCATCAGCATGGCGAACAGGCTGATCCAGCTACCGCGTTTGACCGTCAACGAGTCATGACGTGGCACTGATCGCCTGACGCTTGGCGAGCGCAGGGCGTTCACAGGGCTTTTTTAGGGATTGGCGGCTGTGATTACTGGGCGTGCATGTGCTCTTCAGTGCCTGCGGGCGCTTGCTTCTGCACCGCGACTTCGACGGTTACGTCGCCTGATTTTTCAAAGTGCAGGGTCAACGGGAAACGCTTTCCGTCGCTCAGCAGGGTGCGGTCTTTGAGCTCCAGCAGCATCACGTGGTACGCCATCGGCGCAAAGGTAATGTCACCACCAGCAGGGATTTCCACGCTCGGCACTTGCTGCATTTTCATCAGGTCGCCCTGCTTCACGTGCTCGTGCAACTCGGCCAAGCCGGCAATCGGCGAGGCTACGCTGAGCAGGCGGTCGGCGGTTTTGCCGTTGTTGTGGATGACGAAATAGGCCGCGACAGTCGGAGCATTTGGCGGCAGTTCCTGTGACCACGGATGCGCGACGTGGATCTCACCGACCGCGTATTCGTGAGCATTGGCAAAGCAGGCAGACAGCAGCAACGCGGCCAGAAGCAGTGATTGCTTCACCAGGGATTGTTTCAACATGGTAGTTCTCCAGAACGATTCAAAACGCAGATCAATTGCGAGAAGGAATCAGACCAGAGGAGAGGCGCGGGGATTGAGGCTCGGCCATTGCTGGCGCGGTGTGGGCGTTTCAAAGGTGGGTGGCGGCAGGCTTCTATTGGATTCGAAATGTGCGAAATACAGCTGCGGTGCATGCCCCGGCAACGCCACCAACGGCGCCGAGCCCGAACAGCACCAGCAATGCTGCATGTTGGAGTGATCGTCGTTTTGCGGCGCTTTTTGCTCAAGCTTGCCGAGGGAAATCGCCACCAGTTTGGTGCCGTTCGAGGAACAGAAACTGCCCCACAACAACTGCTCGGCAGGCGACTTATTCGCCGCCTGGGCCATCGTCCCGGAAATCGGCATGGCGAGCATGTTGAACAGCACTGCGAAGCAGGCGATCCAGGCAAATGCAAGCTGTTGACGGGACATCGGTCAGATCCGTTGAGGTGGACGATCAGCTGGGTATTTAGCCTGATCAAGGGCGATAAGTAAAAAGACCGCGTGCGGTGTGGTGTCGCAGAGCGATCAGGCTGCTGTGGCGTGCAGTTTTAGACCGAGGGCTTTCATCACCTTCATGATAGTCGCGAACTCCGGATTGCCATTGCTGCCGAGAGCTTTGTACAAGCTTTCACGGCCGAGGCCGGCGTCGCGTGCAACCTGAGTCATGCCTTGAGCTCGGGCTATATCGTTGAGAGCTGCTCGTATCAGTACCCCATCGCCTGCGTCTTCGTCGAAACAGGCATCAAGGTACGCCGCCATATCTTCGGGTGTCTTGAGATATTCGGCGGCATCGAAGCGGGTAAATTGTTCGGTCATGATTTACTCCTCATTTCCGAGGTTTTGCGCCATTTGCTTAGCGCGCTTGATGTCTCGTTTCTGAGTCGACTTATCGCCTCCGGTGAGTAGCAGATAGATCACTGTGCCTTTGCGCGTGAAATAGATCCGATACCCGGGACCATAATGAACTCGCATTTCCGAGACCCCTTCTCCCACGGGTTCACAATCACCAAAATTTCCCAGTTCTGCGGCTCTAAGCCTTGCCAGGACACGGACTTTGCCGATTTTGTCTTTCAAGGCCATAAGCCAGTTAGCGAACTCTGTGGATTGTTCAAAATCGATCATCTTGGAGCGTATTCCTTGGGATACGAATTGGCAAGCTGTCGACGCTGTGCGGAGGAGAGCAGGAGTGGGGCGAGGAATATAGGGCAGTGGCTTTTGGCTGAGCCAGTCAGGTCTTTCGTATGGTGTTGTGTGTAAAGTCGCCAGCGTATGCGAGGTATTGGATTAAGGCAGCCCTTGCCGCTCCAGAGCTTCCAATACCTCATCCATCGATCCAAACTCCCGCTCAACCCTCACCAACTCCGGCCGTTTCAATATCACCACCGGCACCCCACGCTCGCGCGCCACTTCGAGCTTGGGCTCGGTGGCAGTGCTGCCGCTGTTCTTGCTGATCAGCACATCAATCTGCCGCCGCTCGAACAGTTCCCGTTCATCGTCCAGCAGAAATGGCCCACGGGCGCCGATCACTTCGCAGCGCTCGTTGCCGGGATAGCTGTCGAGGGCGCGCAGGGTCCAGAACTGTCCGTCCGGGATTTCATCCAGATGCTGCAACGGCTCGCGCCCAAGGGTGAACAACGGACGCTTGAAGGGTTTGAGCGCTTCAACCAGCTCGGCCCAATCGCTGACTTCCCGCCAGTCATCACCCGCCTGCGCTTGCCACGCCGGGCGTCGTAGCGCCCAGCACGGGATGCCGCTCAGTTGCGCTGCGGTCGCAGCGTTCTGACTGATTTGCGCGGCGTAAGGGTGGGTGGCGTCCAGCAGCAAATCGATGCCTTGGTCCTGGATGAACTGCGCCAGGCCGGTCGCGCCGCCATAGCCGCCGACCCGGACCTGACAGGTCAAATCCGTTGGCACCCGCCCGACGCCCGCCAGGCTGTAGACATGTTGCGGGCCAAGGGTGCGGGCAATCGCCAAGGCTTCAGTCACGCCACCGAGCAACAACAAACGCTTCATTGAAAAACTCCGGCATGGCCGACGACGCCACCTTGGCGGTCGATGGCAAACACCTCGACCTGAACTTGCGCCGGCACCACGCTGCGGGCGAAGTCCAGGGCGTGTTGGCAGACTGCATCGCCGAGGGCGATGCCCGCGGCGCTGGCCATGGCCAAGGCTTGTTGACTGGTATTGGCTTCGCGGATGGCCTGTTGCAAGGCGTTATCGGCGCCGACGTCCGCCGCCCATTGCGCCAGTTGCGGCAGGTCGATGCTTGAATGCCGGCTGTGCAGGTCCATATGCCCGGCGGCGAGTTTGCTGATCTTGCCGAAGCCGCCACAAATGCTGAGTTTATCCACAGGCACTTTGCGCAGGTGCTTGAGCACCGCGCCGACGAAGTCGCCCATTTCGATCAGGGCGATTTCCGGTAAGTCGTAGACGTGGCGCATGGTGTCTTCGCTGGCGTTGCCGGTGCAGGCGGCGATGTGCAGAAAACCATTGGTCTTGGCCACGTCTATGCCTTGGTGGATCGAGGCAATATAGGCCGCGCAGGAAAACGGCCGGACAATACCGCTGGTGCCAAGAATCGACAGCCCGCCGAGGATACCCAATCGTGGGTTCATGGTTTTCAGCGCCAGGGCTTCACCGCCTTCGACATTGACCGTGACCTCGAAGCCGCCGTC
>JAPLSD010000556.1 GCA_026398835.1 Pseudomonas sp. | reverse complement strand
GAGTTCGACGAGCCGGAAGAGTTGGCAGACGTCGGCGGCATCATGCGTGAGATCGAAGCCGCACGGTTCGATGAGGAACGTCGACAAGCGGTGCGCGCCGCAGACGACGCGCCACCGAGCAAGGCCGAAGAGCCGCCTCCACCCTGGATGCAGTGATCGGCTAAACAAAAATCCGGCCTCGGCCGGATTTTTTGTCTGTTGATTTTGTAGGAGCGAGGTTTGTGTATGACAGATCAGGCAACACCCTTCTCACAGCATCCACCCGAGGCCAGTTCCTTGAGGATCGGGCAGTCGGGGCGATGATCGCCGTGACAGTGTTCGACCAGATCCTGCAAGGTGTCGCGTAACTGCCCCAGTTCGCGGATTTTGAGGTTCAGCTCCTCGATATGCTGGCGAGCCAGTGCCTTGACGTCGGCGCTGGCACGCTGTCGATCCTGCCAGAGGGTCAGCAGTTTGCCGACTTCTTCCAGCGAGAACCCCAGATCCCGTGAGCGTTTGATGAAGGCCAGGGTGTGCAGGTCGACCTCACCGTACACGCGGTAGCCGCTGTCGGTGCGATGGGCTACTTTGAGCAGACCGGTCGACTCGTAATAACGAATCATCTTTGCGCTCAGGCCGCTCTGACGGGCTGCTTGGCCGATGTTCATTCAGCGTCCTCCAGGTCTTTGGGTTTCCAGGTTTTCAACAGTAGCGCATTGCTCACCACGCTGACGCTGGACAGCGCCATGGCCGCGCCGGCCAGAACCGGATTGAGCAGGCCGAATGCCGCCAGTGGAATCCCGATCAGGTTATAGACGAAGGCCCAGAACAGGTTCTGGCGGATCTTCGCGTAGGTCTTGCGGCTGATCTCCAGCGCCGCCGGCACCAGTCGCGGATCGCCGCGCATCAAGGTGATTCCGGCTGCATGCATGGCAACGTCGGTGCCGCCGCCCATGGCAATGCCGATATCGGCCGCCGCGAGTGCCGGGGCATCGTTGATGCCGTCGCCGACCATGGCCACCACGCCGGTTTTCTTCAGCTCGGCGACGGTGGCGGCTTTATCGGCTGGCAGCACTTCGGCGTGTACATCGGTGATGCCCAATGCTTGGGCGACGACCCGGGCGCTGCCACGGTTGTCGCCAGTCAGCAGATGGCTGCTGATATGGCGGGCGTTCAGCGCTTGCACCGCTTGCAGGGCGCCAGGCTTGAGGGTGTCGCCAAATGCGAACAGACCGAGCACCCGGGGTTGCGGGCTTTGTTCGATCAGCCAGGACAGCGTCCGGCCCTCTGTTTCCCAGCGTTGAGCGGACTCTTTGAGTGCGCCGGCATTCAAGCCGCTTTCCTCCAATAGTCGCCGATTGCCCAAAGCGAGGTGCCGGCCGTCTAACGTACCGGCGATGCCACGACCGGTCAGGGACTGGCTGGCGCTGACATCGGCCACGGGCAAGTTTCGCTCGGCGCAGGCGTCCAGCACGGCTTTGGCCAGCGGGTGTTCACTGCCGCGTTGCAGAGCGCCGGCCAGTTGCAGCAGGCTGCCTTCGTTACCATCGATGGCGCTGAGGTGAGCGATTTGCGGAGTGCCGGAGGTTAATGTGCCGGTCTTGTCGAAAACCACCGCGCTGACTTCATGAGCCAGGCCCAGAGCGCACGGGCAGGCGATCACCAATACCGCGACCGCATTGATGACGGCAGTTTCCAACGGCGCGCCATACAGCCACCAGCCGACCAGAGTCGCCAGTGCCAGCAACAGCACCACGGGCACGAACACCTGGCTGACTTTATCCACCAGTTTCTGAATCGGCGCCTTGCCGGCCTGGGCGTCTTCCACCAGACGAATGATCCGCGCCAGGACCGTTTCCGCACCGAGCGCCAGGGTGCGCACCAACAGACGACCTTCGCCATTGATCGCACCACCGGTGACTGGGTCGCCGGGTTGTTTCGGCACGGGCAGGCTTTCGCCGCTGATCAGCGCTTCATCGGCATGGCTCTGACCTTCGATCACTTCGCCATCCACCGGGAAACGTTCACCGGGTTTGACCATGACCAGATCATTAAGGCGCAAATCGCTGATGGCGACGTCCTGTTCGCGGCCGTCGATGACTTGAATCGCCCGCTCTGGACGCAAGGCTTCAAGGGCGCGGATGGCGCTGGCGGTCTGGCGCTTGGCGCGGCTTTCCAGGTATTTGCCGAGCAGCACCAGAGCAATCACCACCGCCGAGGCTTCGAAGTACAGGTGCGGCATGCTGCCGGCGGTCGCAGTCGCCCAAACATAAAGACTCAGGCCATACCCGGCGCTGGTGCCTAGAGCCACCAGTAAGTCCATGTTCCCGGCACCGGCCCGAACGGCCTTCCAGGCAGCGACATAAAAACGCGCACCGAAGATGAACTGCACCGGCGTCGCCAAGGCAAATTGCACCCAGGCCGGGAGCATCCAGTGCAGGCCAAAGGGTTGCACCAGCATCGGCAGTACCAATGGCAACGCCAGAATGATTGCCAGCAACAAGGCCCAGCGCTCGCGATGCAAACGCTGTTGTTGATCGGTGAACGTCGATTGTTCGCTTTGCCACAGGCTGGCGGAGTATCCGGCTTTGCTGACAGCTGCGATCAAGGTCGCGGGGGGGATCTGGCCCAGCAATTCGAGGTGCGCACGTTCATTGGCCAGGTTGACGCTGACGCTCTTCACCCCGGCGACTTTAGCCAGTGCTCGCTCGACCCGACCGACGCAGGACGCACAGGTCATGCCGCCGATGCTCAATTCCAGGCTCTGGGCCGGAACGCTGTAACCGGCCAGCTGCACGGCTTGCATCAACGCAGGAAGGCTGTCGCTCGGCGCCTGGACGCGGGCCTGTTCGGTGGCCAGGTTGACGCTGACGGCGCTGGTGCCGATGACTTTGCTCAAGGCGCGTTCGACCCGCCCGGCACAACTGGCGCAGGTCATGCCGGCAATCGGCAGATCGAAGGTGGTTGATTCGGGCATAGGTCGTACTCCCTGTAGAAATTAACTACAGGATCAACCTTGCCATGCTGGCAAGGTCAAGCGCCAATCTGCGGATGCAGAATAACGGTAGGCGGTGATCAATATCCCAGTGACGCCGGTTTCAGGTACATACCTGCCTGGGTCATGGCGATACGGAATTTGAGGATCTGACCCGCCTTGAGGGTGATGTTCTGCGAACCAGGAGCCAGTATCCCGGGGTTGCAGCCTGGTGCCTGGCCCGGCAACAGCTTGAGCCGTAGCGAAACGCTGCCCGGTGGCAAATTGAACGAAGTGCTCTGTTCCTGGAACAGTCGTGCAGACAACTGATCCTGGATGTACACACCGATCTCGCAAGAGGTCGCGACTTCCAGGCGTTCGCGGGAAATAATCAGCACGCCGTAATCTTCTCCGGCGGCACTGGCCATTTGCGCCGTACCGAAAAGGCTGAGGATGCTGAATAGGCTAAAGGCTGACCAGCGCATGGGCTGAATCTCCTACTGTTGTGTCGTTGATGACGCAGCTTGGCCGAGCACGGCACCGATTGCCAGCCCGGCAGATCAAAGCAGAACTTGACCTTGCCATCGTGGCAAGGTCGAGGATGGCCACATACCTCATTAAAGGAGACGCCTCATGCAAGTATTCAACGTTCAAGGTATGTCGTGCGGCCACTGCGTTCGGGCCATTACTCAAGCGCTGCAAGCCAAGGACCCGGCGGCCAGTGTTCGGGTTGACCTCGCTGCAAAAGAGGTGGGCGTTGAAAGCGCTCTATCGACAGAGGAAGTGATCAACCTGATCAGCGAAGAAGGTTACGCGGTGACGCTTGCCTGAGTCTTTTTATTAGTTAGCGACCTATCGGAATGTTCAAGGCATCCAAGCGCGGCTAGACTGTCGGACTGCTGACTGATGCGTAACCTGGATGCCAGATGAACTTCCGCACAATTATGATTCTCGGGGCGTTGAGCGCCTTCGGCCCGCTGGCGATTGACTTCTATCTGCCGGCCTTTCCTGCGATGGCCCTGGCTTTCGGCACCGATGAAAAACACGTTCAGCTGACGCTGGCGGCTTATTTTCTTGGCTTGTCCATCGGGCAACTGGCCTATGGTCCAGTTGCGGATCGCTTCGGTCGGCGGATTCCACTGCTGGCCGGGGTCACGCTGTTCACCCTGGCGTCCCTGGCCTGTGCCTTTGCGCCTAGCCTCGACTGGCTGATCGGCGCGCGTTTCGTCCAGGCCTTGGGGGGGTGCGCGGGGATGGTGATTTCCCGGGCGGTGGTCAGTGATAAGTGCGATGCAGTGGCGTCGGCCAAAGTCTTTTCGCAACTGATGCTGGTGATGGGCCTGGCGCCGATCCTGGCGCCGATGCTCGGCGGGCTGATGGTCAACCTTTACGGCTGGCAGTCGATCTTTATTATGCTGACCTTGTTCAGTGCGCTGTCTGCTCTGGCCGTGGCGCTGGGATTGCCGGAAAGCCTGCCGGCCAATCAGCCACGCCAACCGTTGTCGGGCGCTTTGCGACAATATGGTCGGTTGCTGTCAGACAAGGTCTTTCTCGGTCATGCCCTGACCGGCGGCATCGCGATTGCCGGGATGTTTGCCTACATCGCCGGTTCCCCCTTCGTCTTCATTAAACTCTACGGCGTACCGGCCGAGCATTTTGGCTGGCTGTTCGGTGCTAACGCGGCGGGCTTCATTCTGGTGGCGCAGATCAATGCGCGGTTGCTGTCCAGGCGTGGGCCGGCCTTTTTGCTGGCGCGCACGGTATGGGTTTATCTGGCGGCCGGGCTGACCTTGCTGGGCGTCAGCGCGCTGCACACGACTCAGTTGTGGCCGTTGCTGGTGCCACTGTTTATCTGCATCGCGAGTCTGGGCTGCATCATTCCCAATGCCTCGGCCTGCGCCATGAGTGGTCAAGGCGCACGGGCGGGCAGTGCTTCGGCAATGCTCGGATGTTTGCAGTTCAGTGTCGCCGCCGGAGCGGCGTCACTGGTCGGGATTCTGCATGACGGCAGCGCCATGCCGATGGCCATGGTGATCAGTCTGTGCGGAATTCTTGCGGTGACAGTGGCCATGGTCACCCGCCGACTGCAGAACGCGAGAATCGCGGCGCAAGCGGCTGTCTGACTCAGCCAGCAGATAGTTGCTGACGGTCAGGAAATCGATGGGGGGCTTGTAGTCGTGTTTCCAGTGTCGTGGCGAAGGCGCGGGCTTCGGCTTCACTGCGGAATGTCACCGCGTGCTGGTCGAGCCTGACCTGCCATTGAGGGCCTTGAGATTTTGCCAGTTCTTTTATCAGGATCTTCATTGCTGACCTCCTCACGTAAAAGACAACATTGCAAAGGACCCAAGTGTAGACCCCGAATGCGTTCAAAAATATGACCGAGGTCAAGTCTCTGACTGACGGTGTCATCCGCATCCCATACGGGTTGCGGATGACTCCAACGGCACTGTGTTTTAGAAGCCTTCAAGTACGACTTTGCCTTTGGACTTACCGCTCTCCAGCAGTTCGTGAGCTCGACGCAGGTTGGCCGCATTGATGGTGCCGAAGTGTTCGCCGACGGTGGTTTTCAAGGTGCCGGCATCGATAAGCTCAGCCACGCGGTTGAGCAGCTTGTGCTGTTCGAGCATGTCTGCTGTTTCGAACAGCGAGCGGGTGTACATGAACTCCCAATGCAGCGACAGGCTCTTGCGCTTGAGCTTGGTGACGTCCAGCGCCTTTGGATCATCGATCAGTGCCAGTTTGCCTTGAGGCGCCAGCGCTTCGACCAGTTGATCGAGGTGTTCGTCGGTCTGGGTCAGGCTGGCGACGTGGGTCACCTGAGTCTGGCCGGCACGTTTGAGTTCTTCGCTGAGTGGCTGGCTGTGATCGATCACCAGATCAGCCCCCAGTTTACGCACCCAGCTCTGGGTTTCGGGGCGTGAGGCGGTACCGATCACTTTCAGTGCCGTGAGTTGACTGGCCAGCTGGGTCAGGATCGAGCCCACGCCGCCGGCGGCGCCAACGATCAGCAGGCTTTGGCCCTGATCGGCTTTTCCTTCCTGGATTTGCAACCGTTCGAAGAGCAACTCCCAGGCGGTGATCGCGGTCAGCGGCAATGCAGCGGCTTGTGCGAAGCCGAGGGTTTTTGGCATGTGACCGACAATTCGTTCATCAACGACGTGCAGTTCGCTGTTGCCGCCGGCACGGGCGATGGAGCCGGCGTAGAACACCTTGTCACCGGCCTTGAACAGACTGACTTCGCTACCGACGGCTTTGACCACACCGGCCACATCCCACCCCAACACCTTGGCAGCGCCGCCTTCGGGCTGGACGTTCTGACGGACTTTGGTGTCCACCGGGTTGACCGAGATGGCTTTGACTTCAACCAACAGATCCCGTGGGCCGGCCACCGGTTCTGGCAGTTCGATGTCCTGCAGGGATTTGGGGTCGTTGATGGGCA